>NZ_JBHJRC010000105.1:0-25478 GCF_042261735.1 Kitasatospora sp. NPDC056327
CCCGGGGCCGGGCCCGGGCCGCCGGCGGCTACGACGACAGCTTGCGCATCAGCCGGACGCCCTGCGCCGGCGTGAGGTGCGGCAGGTACGCCTTGCCGATCGCCCGGGTGATGCTGGCCAGCGCCGCGGGGTCCGGGTAGGCCATGTACATCGGCCGGTACTCCGGCTGGAACTTCGCCTTGAAGGCGAGCAGGGAGCGGAAGCCGTACACCGGCTCCAGCACCCGGCCCAGCCAGTCCAGGGTCTTCTGCAGTCCGGTCGGCGGCTCCTTCTCCGAGCGGGCCAGCGGCGCGCCCGAGAGCGAGAGGAAGCGGGCGCCCTCCTGCTTGAAGCCCAGCGCCGCGGAGGCGATCAGGAACTCGGTGACCCCACGGAAGCCGTCCGAGCTGCGCCGCATGAAGTCCAGCGTCCAGCCGACCGTCTCGCCGTTCTCGTAGACCGGCATCCAGCTGGTCAGGCCGTGCACCTCGCGGTCGGCGTCGACGGCGACCAGCAGCCGCACCGCCGGGTCGTCCAGCTCCTCCAGGCCGCCGAGGGTGAAGCCCATCTCGGGCAGCCCCTTCTCCGAGACCCACTCCTCGGAGATGGCCCGGATCTGCTCCTTCAGTGCCAGCGGCGCCTCGTGGTACGACCACCACTCGGCGGTGATGCCCTGCTTTCCGGCCTTGTTGAGCGCGGTGCGGATGTCCTGCCACTTGCGGCCGGTGAAGGCGAGGTCCGGCAGCGCGACCACGGTGTCCTCGGCGACCTGCAGGGAGCGCCAGCCGAGCTGTCCGGCGGCGGCCCGGGTCTCCGGGGTGACGCTGTAGAAGCAGGGCGTCCAGCCGCGCGCGTCGCAGTACCGGGCGAACCCGGCCACCGCGCGGGTGCGCGCCTCCGGTTCGCCGAACGGGTCGCCGGTGGTCAGGGCCACGGTGTTGAGGACCCGGTAGGCGACGGCCGCCCGGCCCTCCTCGTCGAACCAGTAGTGGTTGCCGTCCCAGGTGGTGATGAAGGAGAGCGTGCCGCCCCCGTGCTCGACCAGCAGGGCGCGGGCCCGGGCGGCCGCCTCGGCGTCGACGTGCACCACGGGCCGGCGGAAGGCCACCAGCACCGCCACCAGGGCGACCACCCAGAAGGCGAGCCCGCAGTAGGTCTCCAGGACGCGGGCGAACGGCCCGACCGCGATCGGGTAGTCCGGCAGCAGGTCGTTGTAGGCCGGCGGCAGGAACTGCGCGGGCAGGCCCGCGACCAGCCCGCGGAAGGTCGCGCCCGGCTCGAACTGCCCGGCGACCAGCACGCCCAGCCCGGTGTACGCGGCGCTCGCCAGCAGCAGCGCGCCGCCGACCACCGCGGCCAGCCGGCCGAGCACCGCCCGCGGCAGCCGCAGCGGGAAGCGCTTGCGGGTGGCCAGCAGCAAGGCGCCGGTGAGCAGCGGAAGGAGGAGCGCCTCGACGAAGTACTGGAGGACGCCGCCCGCGCGGGTCCCGGTCTCCTTGAACAGCCAGAGCAGCATGACGGTCCAGAGCAGCTCGGTGGCGACGGTGATCCGCCAGGCGAGCCGCAGACCGCGGCGCAGGCCCTCGGCCAGCACCAGCAGCAGGGCCGGGAACAGGGTGGCCATCAGCCGGGCCGGGGTGTCGAAGATCCGCTCGACGGCGTGGGCCCGGGCGCAGTCCCGCGCGGAGGACGCGCAGAAGTCGGCGACCTCCTCCGGGGTGAGCCGGTGCGAGAGGTAGATCTCGGAGAAGGTGTTGAACGGGCCGGTCGCGTTGTCGTACAGCGAGGCGATCATCGGTCCGAGCGCGGCGGCGACCAGGCAGAGCGCCACCAGCACCCGGGTCTCGGTGTGCGAGGAGCGGTGCGAGCGCAGGTGCGGGCGGCGCCGGGTGAGCAGCGCGCCCGCGGCCAGGCCGGCCAGCGCGCCGGCGAACCGCTGCACGCTCTGCAGGTGGCCCACGTAGAGCGTCATCACCAGCGGGACCAGCAGCACCAGCAGGTGCAGCCGGCGGCGCCACAGCACGGTGAGCCGGTAGCCGAGCACACCGGCCAGCGCGAACAGGCCGGTGGCGGGGCCGACCGCGGTCTGGCCGACGACCGAGGCGGTCCACTGCTCGCCGAACCGCGCGCCGGCCGCCACCACGCCGGCCCCGGCCAGGGTGCCGACCAACTGCCCGGCGACCAGCACCCCGACGGTGCGCAGCGGGCCGAGCCGGCGCTCGGCGGCCGGGCCGACCAGGAGCAGCAGCAGGCTGGTGAAGACGTAGGCACCGACGCCGGAGCACCAGAACAGCGAGCTGAACGGCGTCCACCAGCGGTTCTCGCCGAGGGTCGGCACGCCGATGCCGATCCGCTCCAGCAGCGCGTCGGACGGGCCGTGGGCGAGGCTGCCGGTGGCGGCGCCGACGGCCCACAGGCCGAGCAGCAGCACCAGGGTCAGCGGGGCCTCGCCGAGCCGGGAGACCAGCCGGTTGCCGAAGCCGGCGGCGGCGCGCACCATCCGCTGCGGGCGCCGCGGCGCGGGCGCGCCGGGTTCCGGGGCGGAGTGCCCGCCGCGCGGCTGCTCGGGGACCCGCGGGCTCGGGCGCTCCCCGCCCGGAGCGTGCTCCCGCTCGCGTTCTCGCTCGCGCTCCCGCCCTCGTCCGTGTCCCCGCCCGGGCCCGCGTTCACCGAGCAGCGGCGCCGGGGCGGCACCGAGCCGGATCACCGGATCAGTCCGGTCTGCTGGGCCAGCCAGGGAAGTTGCTCGACGATGCCGGGGCGGAAGATGACCCAGCCGTGGCCGCCCGCCATCAGATCGAACTTCGCCTTCATCCCGGCGGCCCGGACCGCCTCGAAGATCTTCTCCTGCTGCGGGCGGAACTCGTTGTCGGTGCGGCCGACCACGATCGCGGCGGCGGTGTCCGGGAACTGCTTGCGGGCCATCACCTGTACCGGGTCGACGGCGTTGAACTTCGACTCGTCACCGTCGAAGGCCTCCTTGACGGTCTGCTCACGGGTGCCCAGCGTCGGCTCCTCCTGACCGGCCATGTCCAGGAAGGACCCGTACACCTCGGGCGCGTTGACGGCGAGCTGGAGGGCGCAGGTGCCGCCCATCGAGGCGCCGCCGATCGACCAGGACTGCCGGCCCCTGGCCGTCTGGAGGTGGCTGTGCACCCAGTCCGGGACGTCCTTCGCCAGGTAGGTCTGGACGTTGGCGATGTTGGAGTCGAAGCACAGCGTGTTGGCCCAGATCGAGCCCAGCTGATCCGGCATCACCACGATCGGCGCCAGCCCGTTGTGCTCCGCGGCGAAGGCGTCGAGGGCCTCGTTGACCTGTCCGCCGAGCACCCAGTCCCCGGGGTTGCCGGGCTGGCCGGTGATGAGCACCACCACCGGGAGCAGCGGCCGGGGGGTGGCCTGGTAGGCCGGCGGCAGGTAGACGTACGCGTCGCGGGCGGTGAAGCCGGACTTGGTGCCGGGGATCGGCACGATCGAGACGGTGCCCTTCTCCGGGAGGCCGGGCGGGGCCTGCCAGACCTCCTCCAGCACCTTGCCGGGCGGCGGGCTGACGGTCCTGGTGGCCTTGTCGGTGGTGAGGTCCTGGGTCTCGGAGAGCCAGGGCGCCAGCATGATCCGCCCGGTCGGGTACTGGCCGAAGCCGCGGTTGACCTGGGAGGAGGCCATCAGCAGCACCAGTGCCCCGGCCCCGACGGCCAGCAGCTTGCGCCGCCGGGCGGCACCGGGCATCCGGAAGCCGGCGAGGCTGAGCCCGAGCAGGGCGACGGCGATCCACCAGGTGACGTACCGGGGCACGCCCTCCGGGAACGGGTGCCACCAGCCGTCGACGACGGCGTCCAGGAGCAGGCTCAGCGCCGCGGCGGCGAGCAGGGCGGCCGGGAGCCGGCGGCGCCACCAGGTACGGCTGCGGGCGAGCAGCGCGAGGACGAACAGGGAACCCCAGCCGGCCGCGAGGACGGCGTACGGGATCGGGCCGTGGGTGAGCGGCCAGTCGATCGGGTTCCAGGCCATGGCGAGAGAGACGGTGGTCATACGTTCTTCCCCGGGCGGGTGGTGTCGGCCAGGAAGCCGTAGGCGACGACGTTGCCGTCGTAACCCCGGTCCTCGCGGTATCCGCCGCCGCAGGTGATCACCCGCAGCTGGGCGTCGGCGGCCTGACGGTACACCCGGTCGTCCGGGAAGTCCTTTCGGTCGTGCACTTCGATGGCGTAGAGCTGGTAGACGGCGGTCCGGCCGTCCTCGCGGAGGATCTCGATCCGGTCGCCGCGGTGCAGCGAGCCCAGATGGTAGAAGACCGCGGGGCCGCTGTGGTTGTCGACGTGGCCGGCGAGGATCGCGGTGCCGCGCTGGCCGGGGGCCGCGCCGTCCCGGTACCAGCCGGCCAGGTTGCGGTCCTCCTCGGGCGGGGTCTGGAGCCGGCCCGCACCGTCGAGCCCGAGGCCGGTGACCGGGGCGTCCAGTCCCACGGTGGGGATCCGGATCCTGGTCGGCCGGGACGGGCCGAGCGGCGGCACCACGGAGACCGGGGCGAAGCCGGTGAGGGCCTGCCCCGTGCCGGGCGCCGGGGGGAGCACGGCGTGGCCGCCGTCGTTCAGCAGCCACGCACCCAGCACGAGCGCGGCGCCTACCGCCACGGTGCCCGGCCACGGGCTCCTGCTCTGCTGGGCGCCCACCGGCGCTCCCCTCTGCTGACGTCGGACCGGTTGTCGGTTCCTGGGAGGTTTCTGAGAACCATGCAACCGGATCGGACCCTATGCCACATCCATACGATGGTCGTACCCACTCCCCCCGTTCGGCAGGGCACGGGCGGCCCCGCCTGGTCCGAGCGGGTGAGACGTCACCTCGATGCCACACTCCGGTCACCTGGCGGACGTCCGGAATCGGGACGATCCCTTCATCGGACACTCAGGAACGCCCTCCTGGTTGCATCCTTCGGGCGATGAGTTCCGACCGTTCGTGGTGAATCGACGACCGTTCCCGACCGCGTGCCATGCTGACCCCGTTCAC
The DNA here is from genome assembly GCF_042261735.1 of Kitasatospora sp. NPDC056327. Classification (NCBI taxonomy): domain Bacteria; kingdom Bacillati; phylum Actinomycetota; class Actinomycetes; order Kitasatosporales; family Streptomycetaceae; genus Kitasatospora; species Kitasatospora sp. NPDC056327. The sequence continues at coordinate 4,987 of NZ_JBHJRC010000105.1, forward strand.
AGGCCTATCACCGCACTTGTCCGACCGGGCTCCGGTCCGCCCGGACGGGCCGCGTCCGCCTGCCGTGTCCCGCCCCCGCGCACGCCCCTCGAACGGAGTGACCATGGACGCTCTCTCCCGCCGCACCCTGTTGGCCGCGGGTGCCGCCGGCGCCGCCGCCCTCACCGCGGGCTGCGCGGCCCGGACCGGCCCGGACGGCGGGCCGGCGACCGTCCCGGCCCCGGTGCCGGCCACCTCGGAGGAGGACCGCCCGGCGGTCCCGACCGGGGCCGCCGAACCCCCGGTCACCCTGATCGGCGACGGCTCCACCTCGGACACCGGCCCGCAGCCGCACCAGCCCGCCGCGGAGGCGCTGCGGCCCGGTCAGCGGCCGCCGCAGTTCGTGGTCTTCTCCTGGGACGGCGCCGGCGAGCTCGACAACGGGCTGTTCGCGCGCTTCCGCCGGCTCGCCCGCGAGCACGACGCCTCGATGACCTTCTTCCTCAGCGGCCTCTACCTGCTGCCGGAGTCCCGCAAGGACCTCTACCGCCCGCCGCAGCACAAGGTCGGCGCCTCCGACATCGGCTACCTCACCGACCAGCACATCCACGACACGCTGGAGAACCTGCACGCCGCCTGGCTGGAGGGCCACGAGATCGGCACCCACTTCAACGGCCACTTCTGCGGCGCCACCGGTGTCGGCAAGTGGTCCCCGGAGGAGTGGGACAGCGAGATCCGGCAGGCGATGGACTTCGTCATGAACTGGCGGACCAACACCGGCTTCACCGATCTGCCCGCGCTGCCCTTCGACTACCGCAAGGAGCTCATCGGCAGCCGGACACCCTGCCTGGAAGGGCAGCGCAGCCTGCTGCCGACCGCCGCCGCGCGCGGCTGGCGCTACGACAGCAGCGGCAACGGCACCCAGACCTGGCCGCAGAAGGTCCAGGGCGGCGCGCTCTGGGACCTCCCGCTGCAGTCCATCCCCTTCCCCGGGCACACCTTCCAGGTGCTGTCGATGGACTACAACATCATGTTCAACCAGTGCGGCACCAACACCAGGGTCGACCCGGCGCTGCGGCCCGGCTACCAGACCCAGGCCCGGGACGCGTACCTGATGGGCTTCGAACGCGCCTACACCACCAACCGCGCGCCGTTCGTCATCGGCAACCACTTCGAGGAGTGGAACGGCGGCATCTACATGAACGCCGTCGAGGAGGTGATCAGGGCGATCGCCGGACGGCCCGAGGTCCGGCTGGTCTCCTTCCGCCAGCTGGTCGACTGGCTGGACGTCCAGGACCCGGCGCTGCTGCGCAAGCTGCAGGGCCTCGGCCCCGGCCAGGCCCCGGCCGGCGGCTGGGAGGCCTTCCTCGGCACTCCCGCCACCGGCTGACCCGGGACCCTCAGCCGGTCCTGCGGACCCGGCCCGAGACCAGCGCGCCGAGCAGGGCGACCCCGGTCATGGTCAGGAAGATCACCGCGAACGCGCCGGTCGAACCGGTGCCCGCGCCGCCCTCGTGGGCGGCGGCCACCGAGCCGCCGCCCAGGGCCGCGAACAGCACCCCGGACAGGCCCACCAGCAGCACGTTGCCCAGCGCGTCGCTCACCTGGAGCGAGGCCGAGTTGGCCCCGGCGTCCTCCGGCGTCGACAGCTTCATCATCAGCACGCTGACGCTCGCGACCGTCAGGCCCATGCCGAACCCGCCGACGCCCCAGGCCACCGCCGCCACCCAGGCCGGCGCCGCCGGGACCAGCACCAGCGCCGCCCCCGCGATGGCCACCGCGGTCAGCACGAAGCCGCCGCGGATCATCAGGGTGCGGTGGCGCTCCGCCCCCGGCCGGCCCTGCAGCCAGGACCCCAGCGCCCAGGACAGGCCGCCGCTGGTCAGGGTGAGGCCGGCGAGCGTCGGCGACAGGCCCCGCTCGGTCACCATCATCAGCGGGATGAACGCCTCGGCCGCGAAGAACGCCCCGGCCGCCACCCCGCGCAGCAGGATCACCGTCGGCAGCCCGCGCCCGGCCCGCAGCGTCCCGGCGGGCAGCAGCCCCAGCACCGCCGGGACCAGCAGCGCCGCCCCGGCGACGGCCGGCAGCAGACCCGGCAGGTCCAGCCGCTGGCCCGCGTACTGCAGGAGTCCGGCGCCGAGCGCGGCCATGGCGGCCAGCCCGGTGCGGCGGCGGTCGAACGCCGCGCCCCGGAGCACCGGCTGCTCCTTCTCGGAACGGCGCAGCGCCGGGCCCATCACCGCCAGCGGGAGCAGGATCAGCACCGGCACGGCGAGGAAGACCCAGCGCCAGCCGAGGTGCTGGGTGACCGCCCCGGCGACCACCGGACCGACGATCGAGGGCAGCACCCAGGCCGAGGAGAAGGCCGCGAACACCGCCGGCCGCAACCGCTCCGGGTAGGCCCGGCCGACCACCACGTACAGCGCGACGATCACCAGGCCGCCCCCCAGCCCCTGGATCGCCCGGCCGCCCACGAAGATCCACATCCCGGGTGCCGCGCCCGCGACCAGCAGACCCGCCCCGAAGACCGCGATCCCGGCGAACAGCGGCCGGAGCGGGCCGGAGCGGTCGCACCACTGGCCGGAGACGACGAGGGCGAACAGCGTGGTGGTGAAGTAGCCGGAGAAGGCGAAGGCGTACAGCCCGAGCCCGTCCAGCTCCCGGGCGGCCACCGGCATCGCCGTGTTGACGGCGGTCGCCTCGAAGGCGATCACCAGGACCACCGAGACGATGCCCAGGGTCAGGGCCCGGAAGCGGTCGCCCAGCACCCCGCCACCGGGGTCGGTCGGTATGGGAACGGGAGGGGCGTCGGCCGAGGCGGGGGAGGCTGTGGTCATACGTATGATCGTAAGGCGCATCTGGCCGGATGACCCCTGACGATGGTCGCGGCCGGCCTCCTCCCCCGGCCCTAGGACCGGAGTCACCGGGGTCAGTGCAGGACCTTGAGCCCCACCACGCCGGAGACGATCAGCAGCAGGCAGCCGATCCGGGCCACGGTCGCCGCGTCACCCAGCGCCGCCATGCCGTAGAGCGCGGTGCCGACCGCGCCGATGCCCACCCACACCGCGTAGCCGGTGCCGATCGGGATCGAGCGCATCGCGTACGCCAGGCCGCCCATCGAGAGCGCCAGCGCCACGCCGAACACCAGGGTCGGGACGAGCCGGGAGAAGCCCTTGGACGATTCCAGGGCGACCGCCCACACCGTCTCCAGGACGCCGGAGAGAACCAGGACGAGCCAAGCCATGACGGTCTACCTCCGCAGTCGGCAGCGGCCGGGTTGCCGCTGTCACTGCGCCGTCTTGTCGTCACCGGGTACGACGCGCTCGTCCGGGGCGGCCGCCAGGGGCCACCTGCCTCCGAAGGTAGCACACCCCCCGCCACACAGAATTTACAAAAGGATATTGACGTTCCGCCCGGCATTCCGCCAGACTGAATTCACCAACACGGCGAACGACGACAGGAGTCGGACATGGACAGGAAGACGGCGGCCCCCGCGCCCCGCACCTGCGCCACCGCTCCCCGGTGTTGTCGCGCCTGTCGCTGCTGCCGCTGCGCCTGAGGCGCCCCCGCAGTTCCAGCTCTCCACCAGCTCCACCCCACGGCCGTGTGCCCGAGTGGTTCAGGGAACCGCCTGCAAAGCGGTGTACACGGGTTCGATTCCCGTCATGGCCTCCGAAAGCGAATTGCCGGCCGGTGCAGAAATGCGCCGTCCGGCAATTCGTCGTGCATTTTCCGGGGAATTCGGGGGAATTCGGCGGGCGCTCCCGCCGAATTCCCCGGCCGTCGTTCAGCCGGTGACGGCGTCCTCCGGCCGGATCGGCAGCCGGCCCACCGGCAGGCCGGTGGCGGCGCGGACCGCCGCGGCCACCGCCGCCGGTGCGGTCACCGCGGGCACCGCGCTGACCGCCTTGGCCCCGAACGGGGCCACCACGTCGCGCTCCTCCAGCAGGGCGGCGATCCGGACCTCCGGGGTGTCCAGCGCGGTCGGCAGCCGGTAGCCGGTGAGCGAGGGGTTGAGCAGCACCCCGTCCTCGGTGCGCAGCTCCTCCAGCAGCGCCAGACCGACGCCCTGGGCCACCCCCGCCTCGATCCGGTCCTCGATCTGCCGCGGGTTCAGCGCCCGGCCGACCTCCTGGGCGACCGTCACCTCGACCACCCGGACCGCGCCCAGCTCGATGTCCACGTCCACCACCGCGCGCATCGCGCAGAACGCGATGGAGACGAAGGCGTCGCCCTGCCCGGACTCGTCCAGCGGCTCGGTCGGGTGCGGGCGGCACTGCGCGGTCGCCCAGAGCTCCTTGCCCTCCAGCGCCTCGGCCACCGGCATGCCGAGCACCCCGTCGTACGAGGTGATCTTGCCGTCGGCGATCTGCAGCAGCTCGACCGACATCCCGAAGTCGGCGGCGATCGGCTGGAGCAACTGGTGGCGGACCATCAGCGCGGCCCGCTCGACGGCGCCGCCGGAGACCCAGGTGTGCCGGCCGCGGGCGGACGGCCCGGCCACCGACTGGTCGCTGTCGGCCGGCGCGATGTACACCTCGCCGACGCCCAGCACGGTCTGCACGATCTGCCGGGCCAGCGTGGCGAAGCCCTGGCCGGCGTCGACCGCGGCGCAGATCACCGTGGCGTGGTCGCCGCTGACCCGCACCGTCGCGGTCGCGACCTCGTCCTCGCCCTCGGCGCCCAGCATGTGCACCATGCCCAGCGCGTAGCCGATCCCGCGCCGCACCGCGGCCGGGTCACCGGCGCCGCCGGGCCCGCCCGGCAGCAGCCACTCGGCGTCCGGGTCGTCCACCGGCAGCGCCGGCAGCGGCTCCCCGGCCACGGCCTCCAGCAGCGCGGCCACCGGGGCGGGGCAGGTGACGGCCTGTCCGGTGGGCAGCGGGTCGCCGGTCGCCATCACGTTGCGGCGGCGGATCTCCACCGGGTCGACACCGACCCGGGCGGCCAGCTGGTCCAGCTGCGACTCGTAGGCGAAGCACGCCTGCAGCGCGCCCTCGCCGCGCATCCGGCCGGCCGGCGGGTTGTTGGTGCGCACCGCCCAGGCGTCCACGAAGACGTTGGGGCAGTTGTACGGGCCGACCGAGAAGGCGGTGGCCGCGGCCAGCGCCTCGGCCGAGACGTCCGCGTAGGCGCCGCCGTCCAGCAGGATCTGCGCCTCGACCTTCACCAGCCGGCCCTCGGCGTCCGCGTGGTGGCGGTAGCGCAGCAGCGCCGGGTGCCGCGAGGTGTGGGTGTGGAAGGACTCCTCGCGGGTGAGCGTCATCTTCACCGGCCGGCCGGTGCGCAGCGCCAGCAGCGCCAGGGTGACCTGGAAGGAGAGGTCCTCGCGGTCGGAGGTGGCACCGGGCACGCCGGTGACCACCAGCCGCACCCGGTCCGGCTCCAGGCCGAGGCAGGCGGCGGTGCGCTCGCGGTCGCCGTGCGGGTCGGTGGAGGACAGGTGCAGCTCCACCCCGCCGTCCGGGCGCGGCACGGCCAGGCCGGCCTCGGCACCGAGCGGGGCCGGGTCCTGCCGGCCCACCTGGTACAGGCCCTCGACCACGATCTCGCCGGCCGCCTCCGGGTCGCCGGCCCGCAGCGGCAGGTGACGGAAGAGGTTGCCGTCCGGGTGCAGCGGCGGCGCGGTGAAGGCCTGCTCCGGGTCGGTCACGGCCTCCAGCGGCTCGTAGTCGACGGCGATCAGGTTGAGCGCGAGCCGGGCCGTGTCGGGGTGGTCGGCGGCGACCGCGGCCACCGGCTCGCCGTGGTGGCGGACCACGTCGGCGGCCAGCACCGGCCGGTCGGAGACGATCGGTCCGGACGGCGCGCCGTCCGGCAGGCCGTCCGGGCCGGCCGGCAGGTCGGCGGCGGAGACCACCGCGTGCACGCCGGGCACGGCCAGCGCGGCCGAGGTGTCGATGCCGCGGATCCGCGCGTGCGGGTGCGGCGAGCGCAGCACCGCGCCCCAGAGCAGGCCCTCGGCCCACAGGTCGGCGGCGTACGGGTAGATGCCGAGCGCCTTGGGCAGGGCGTCGCTGCGCAGCGGGGAGCCGCCCAGCCCGAACGGCTCCGTCGTGCCGCCCGCGTCGCCGTCCTGCTGGAGTGCTGCGCCGATGTCGGTAGGCGACGTCATGATGCGTGGTCGTCCTCGGGGAGCCGGATGCCGTGGGCGGGGGTGGCGCCGTACGGGACGCCGGCCGGGGCGCTGCCCCCGGCCGGGCCGCCGTGCGCAGGTGCGGGGACGTACGGCGTGCCGTGCGCGGGGGTGCCGCCGTCGTGGCCGCCCGGCTGCGGGTGGCCGGCGGCGTCGTAGCCCGGGACGGGGGTGCCGTGCGCGGGGGTCGCGGCGACCGGGGTCTCGTACACCGGGCCGTCGTAGGCCGAGCCGGGGTCGTAGCCGTTCTGCTGCGGGTAGCCGTTCGCGTCGGGGTAGCCCCCGGCGCCAGGCAGGTAGGTGCCGTGGGCCGGGGTGGCGCCGGGGTAGGGCTGCTGCTGACCCGGGTGACCCGGGGCGGGGTAGAACCCGGTGGACCCGTCGGGGCCGGTCTGCTGCCCGGGGACGTCCCGGACCGGGGCCAGCACGGTGGTGTCGTACACGCCGCTGTCGTAGCCGCCGTGGCCGTCGGGGACGCCGTAGGACGCATCCGTGCCGCCGGCCGCGGGGCCGGGCTGCCCGGCGGGCTGCTGCGGGACGTGCTCGGTCCAGGCGTCGTCGTCGGTGTACACCGGCGGCAGGTCCGCGGCCGCGCCGGCGTCCGTCGGGTCCGCGGCCGGTGCCGGCGCGGGTCCGGTAGCCGCTGCCCGGGCGGGGGCGGCGGGCGCCGGGGCCTCCGCGGCGGCCGTCTCCCCGGCCGCCGGGGACTCCGCCGCGCGGGCGTCCGCGACGGCCTGCACGGCGGCCAGCGCGCCCCGGTAGCCGGTGCACCGGCAGAGGTTGCCGCAGAGCGCCTGCCGCGCCTCGACGTCGGTGGGCCGGTGGTTGCGCTGGAGCAGGTCGTGCACGGCCATCGCCAGGCCGGGCACGCAGTAGCCGCACTGCACCGCGCCGGACTCGGCCAGCGCCTGCTGGACGTCGCTGGCGCCGCCGCCGGCCGACAGGCCCTCGACGGTGTTGATCTCGCTGTCCTGCGCCAGGGCGGCGGGGACCAGGCAGCCGGCCACCAGCTGACCGTCGACCTGCACCGAGCAGGCCCCGCACTCGCCCTGCTCGCAGCCGTCCTTGGCGCCGGCCAGACCGAGCCGCTCGCGCAGCACGTAGAGCAGGCTCTCGCCGATCCAGGCCTCGCTGACGGGCCGTTCGAAACCGTTGACCCGCAGGGTGTACGAGGTGGTCGGCCGCAGCTCGCGGCCGACCTGCGGCGCGTGGTCGTGCACGTGGTCGAGCAGCCCCGCGTCCAGGGCCTCGATGGGGTGGTCTGTGGTCACTTGAGCGCCCTTCCCAGTGCCCGGCGGGCCAGCACCGCTACGGTACGCCGCAAACGGACGGCGGCCGCGCTCGGCCCCTCGGTGACGGCCTCCCAGGCGCCCTCCGCGCCGTAGCCGTCGGGGACGCAGGCGGCGGCCACGTACTCGCCGAAGGCGGCGGTCGCGGCCGGGTCGATCTCCCGCGAGCCGTCCCAGTCGATGCAGCCGGCCACCCAGGCCTCGGCCTCCAGCGGGCGCAGCGGCACCGGGGCGACGGCGCCGACGGCGCAGCGCACCGCGCGCCGGGCGGGGTCGAGGACGAGGGCGACCGAGGCGGTCGCGCGGGCCGGTCCGCTGCGGCCGGTGGCCTTGAGGAACACCTGCGGGGCGTGCAGCAGCGGGACCCGCACCCAGGTCAGCAGTTCGCCGGGGCGCAGCGGGTCGTGGCCGGTGAGCAGGTGGCTGACCGGGACCTCGCGGGTGGCGCCGGCCCGGGCGAGGGTGACGCTGGCCTCCAGCGCGGCGAGCACCGGGAGGGTGTCGCCGGCCGGGGCGGCGGTGGCGATGTTGCCGCCGAGGGTGCCGACGTTGCGCACCTGCGGCGGTCCGGCGGTGCGGGCGGCGTCGGCGAGCGCCGGGATCAGGGCCGCGAAGTCGGGCCGGTCCATCCGGGCGTGGGTGAGCCCGGCGCCCAGGACGGCGGTGCCGCCGTCCTCGTAGCGCCAGCCGCGGAGTTCGGTGATCCGGCCGAGGCCGACCAGGGCGGCGGGGCGGAGGCGTCCGGCGTTGACGGCCTCCATCAGATCGGTGGCGCCGGCCACCGGTACCGCGGCCGGGTGAGCGGCCAGCGCGTCGACGGCCTCGTCGAGGGAGGCCGGCAGCATGATCGTCCGGTTCACCTGGGTCCCACCGTGCTCCACTTGCTCATCGATCGCCTGCCGCCCGCGGCCCTCGGCCGGGTGTCCGCTCCGGCAGCCCGGCCTGGCCCGTAGGGTACGGGCGATCGGGCCGGGTTGGGCAACTCTGGCACACAATGCTCGATGATCATTTCGGGGCGGGCGAACGGTGCTGCCCGATTGGAACCGAAACCGGGCGGAATCTGCACCGGTCCGATACGGACCGGTGCAGATGTTCATCTGTTCTTGACGTCCGGCGACCGCCCGGAAGTTCCCGTGCGTCACACCCGCGTCGTCGCCCGCGCGCCCGGGGGCACCCGCCCCGGGGCCGTCAGACCGCCGGCGGCGGCCCCTCGATCGGCCGGCCCTGCACCCCGGGCCAGGTCTGCCACGGGTGCGGACCGGCGGCCGGGCGGTACTCGACACCCAGGGCGTCCAGCACCTCCAGGTGACCGGCGACCCGCCGCTCGAAGCCCTCGAAGTCGCGCGCGGCCGGGTCGGCGGGCAGCGCGGACCAGGCGACCTCGGAGAAGGCCACCAGCCGGGGGAAGGCCCGGTAGTCGATGTCCCGGGCGCTGTCCATGAACTCGCTCCACAGGTTCGCCTGGGTGCCGATCACCCGGGCGGCCGCGGCCCCCTCCAGCTCGGCCGGGACCGGCTCGAACCGGTAGACGTCCTCCAGGGTGCGCACGAAGCCGACCGGGATCGGCTCGTCCTCGCCGGCCGACTGCCGGTGGTCCAGGTAGACGTGCTGCTCGGGGCACATCACCACGTCGTGCCCGGCCCGCGCCGCGGCGACCCCGCCGGCGTAGCCGCGCCAGGAGGAGACGGCGGCGCCCGGGGCGAGGCCGCCCTCCAGGATCTCGTCCCAGCCGATCAGCCGGCGGCCGCGCTCGGCCAGCCAGGCGTCGAAGTGCCGGATGATGTGGCTCTGGAGCTCGTCCTCGTTGGCCAGGCCGAGCTCGCGGATCCGCGCCTGCGCGGCGGCGCTCTCCTTCCACTGCTCCTTGGGGCACTCGTCGCCGCCGAGGTGGATGAACTCGGACGGGAAGAGTTCCAGGATTTCCTCCAGCACCCCCTCGAAGAAGCGCAGGGTGGCCTCGGAGGGGTTGAGCACGTTCGGGCTGACGCCCCAGTCGGTCCACACGCCGAGCGCCGCGGTGTCCACCACGTCGGTGTTGCCCAGCTCGGGGTAGGCGGCCACGACGGCCTGGGTGTGGCCCGGCAGGTCGATCTCGGGCACCACGGTGACGCCCCGCTCGGCCGCGTAGGCGATGATCTCGCGCAGGTCCGCCTGGGTGTAGAAGCCGCCGTGCGGGCGGTCGTCGCGGCGGTTGCCGGCCCGGAAGCCGACCATCGAGCGCTCGCGCCAGGACGCCTCCTCGGTGAGGCGCGGGTAGCGCTTGATCTCCACCCGCCAGCCCTGGTCGTCGGTCAGGTGCAGGTGCAGCACGTTGAGCTTGTGCGCGGAGAGCTGGTCGACGAAGCGCAGCACGTCGGACTTGGGCAGGAAGTGCCGGGCGACGTCGAGCAGCACGCCGCGCCAGGCGAACCGGGGCGCGTCCTCGACGTCGACGCCGGGCAGCACCCAGTCCGAGGTGCGCAGCGGGGCGCGCCGGTAGGCGTCCGGGCCGAGCAGCCGGCGCAGCGTCTGGGCGCCCCAGAGCGCGCCGGCCGGGCCGCCGGCGGTGATCACGGCGTGGCCGGGGCGCACCGAGAGCCGGTACGCCTCGGCGGCCAGCGCGGTGTCGTGGACCAGCTCGACGCCCTCGCCGGCCCGGCCGGGGGCGAGCGGCAGGCCGGTGGCGGCGGTCAGCGAGGAACGCAGCCACCGTTCGGCCCCGGCCAGCTCCGGCGGTGCGGTGAGGGTGGTCGTCCGGTCGAGGGGGAAGTCCTGGTCCGGCAGGCGGACGGAGCTCACGGGGGCGGGAACGAGGTCCATTGCGCCATCCTGCCCCCGGCTCCGACCACTGGCATAGACCGCCCCGGAAACGCCGTGCAATGCAAAACGGTGGTGCAAAAAGTGGTGCGGCGGGCCGGACTACTTGTCGTCGTCGCCGCCCTGCGGCTTGCCGATGCCGTCGTAGATCTCCTTGCACATCGGGCAGACCGGGTACTTCTTCGGGTCGCGTCCGGGCACCCACACCTTGCCGCAGAGCGCCACCACGGGGGATCCGGAGAGCGCGCTCTCCATGATCTTGTCCTTCTGGACGTAGTGCGCGAAGCGCTCGTGGTCGCCGTCCCCGTTGGACACCTGCGGGACGGGCTCGACCAGGGTGCCGGTGCCGAGGCCGCGCTCGGGCTCAAGAGTGCTCATGGGTGCCAAGTCTATGGGCGCCCCGCGAAACCGGGCCAGTGTCGCGACTGCGCGCCCGGCTCAGTTGAGCGTCGGATCGTCCGGGTAGCTCGCGAGCAGCGCCAGCGGGCCGCGCTGGCGGCGCAGCACCGCGCGCCAGAGCCGCTCCGGCTCGGGGCTGGAGATGTCCCCGGGCTCGCAGTCCACCAGGTACCAGGCGCCGCCGGAGATCTCGGACTCCAGCTGCCCCGGCGACCAGCCCGCGTACCCGGCGAAGATCCGCAGCGCCCCCAGCTCGCCGGCCAGCACCTCCGGCGGCGCCTCCAGGTCCACCAGGCCGATCGCACCGTGCACCCGCCGCCAGCCGAGCGGCTCCCCGGTGCCCGGCTCGCCCGGCGCCACCGCCAGGCCGAGCGCCGAGTCCAGGGCCACCGGTCCGCCCTGGAAGACCACCGCGGGCCGGCCCACCAGGACGCCCCAGCCGTCCAGCACCCGGCCGACCTCGACCGGGGTCGGCCGGTTCAGCACCACGCCGAGCGCCCCCTCGGCGTCGTGGTCGAGGAGGAGCACCACCGCCCGCGCGAAGTTCGGGTCGGTGAGCACGGGCGTCGCGACGAGCAGACGGCCGGTGTGGGACCGGCCTCCGTGCGATTGGGCCGCCGTCATGCCCACATGATCCCGCAGAACCCCCGGCGGCGGACACCCGGGAACCGGCGCGGGGCCCGCCCGGGCCACCGGCCCGTCGCGAACCGGCCATCCGCCGCCCCGGCCCCCGTCACCTCCCGGCCGGACACCGGTCGCACCCCTGCCGCGAACACCCGTACGGACGCACCCGGCGCGCGCCGCCGGGCCCGGGGAGAGCACGATCACGGGAGAGGCTCACGGGAACCATCGGCACGAGCACTACCATCTACTCGTGGTGGACGCCCGTCCACGGTGCCGACTCGGTCACACCGGGGGCCCGACGCGCCCGTGCAACCGTTCCGCCGCATGGCTCGTCACCGAGCCCGACCCACTCCTCTGGCACCCCGGATTGCGAGAACGATGACCGACGACGTCCTGCTGGTCCACGGCGGAAACCCGCTCGAAGGCGAGATCCGCGTCCGCGGAGCGAAGAACCTGGTCCCCAAGGCCATGGTCGCCGCCCTGCTCGGCCAGGGCCCCAGCAGACTGCGCAACGTCCCGGACATCCGCGACGTCAAGGTGGTCCGCGGGCTGCTCCAGCTGCACGGCGTCACCGTGCGGACCGGCGACGAGGAGGGCGAGCTGATCCTCGACCCCTCGCACGTCGAGAGCGCCAACGTCGCCGACATCGACGCGCACGCCGGCTCCTCGCGCATCCCGATCCTGTTCTGCGGCCCGCTGCTGCACCGGCTCGGCCACGCCTTCATCCCCGGCCTCGGCGGCTGCGACATCGGCGGGCGCCCGGTCGACTTCCACTTCGAGGTGCTCCGCCAGTTCGGCGCCACCATCGAGAAGCACCCGCAGGGCACCTACCTGGTCGCCCAGCAGCGGCTGCGCGGCACCAAGATCGAGCTGCCCTACCCCTCGGTCGGCGCGACCGAGCAGGTGCTGCTCACCGCGGTGCTCGCCGAGGGCGTCACCGAGCTGCGCAACGCCGCCATCGAGCCGGAGATCGTCGACCTGATCTGCGTGCTGCAGAAGATGGGTGCGATCATCACGCTGGGCACCGACCGCACCATCCTCATCACCGGTGTCGACGAGCTCAACGGCTACAACCACCGCGCGCTGCCGGACCGGCTGGAGTCGGCCTCCTGGGCGTGCGCGGCGCTGGCCACCAAGGGCGACATCTACGTCCGCGGCGCCCGCCAGCTGGAGATGATGACCTTCCTCAACACGTTCCGGAAGGTCGGCGGCGCCTTCGAGGTGGACGACGAGGGCATCCGGTTCTGGCACCCGGGCGGCGAGCTCAAGGCGATCGCCCTGGAGACCGACGTGCACCCGGGCTTCCAGACCGACTGGCAGCAGCCGCTGGTGGTCGCGCTGACCCAGGCGACCGGCCTGTCCATCGTGCACGAGACGGTGTACGAGTCGCGGCTGGGCTTCACCGGCGCGCTGAACCAGATGGGCGCGCACATCCAGCTCTACCGCGAGTGCCTGGGCGCGACGCCGTGCCGCTTCGGCGCCCGCAACTTCCTGCACTCCGCGGTGGTCTCCGGCCCGTCCAAGCTGATCGGCTCCGAGCTGGTCATCCCGGACCTGCGCGGCGGCTTCTCGTACCTGATCGCGGCGCTGGCGGCCGAGGGCACCTCGACCGTGCACGGCATCGACCTGATCAACCGCGGCTACGAGAACTTCATGGACAAGCTGCGCGACCTCGGCGCCCACGTGGAGCTGCCGAGCGAGCGGGGCAGCGAGGAGCTGGTCGGCGCCTGACCGGGCGCCCGCCCCACGGCAACGGCAGGAGGCCGGGTCCCCTTCGCGGGGACCCGGCCTCCCGGGCGTTCAAGGGGTGGTTCAGGCGCCCTTGGCGGCTTCCTTCAGCTTGGAGCCGGCGCTGACCTTGGCGCTGTAGCCCTCGGGGATCTGGATCGGCTCGCCGGTCTGCGGGTTGCGGGCGGTGCGGGCGGCACGGTGGGTGCGCTCGAAGGTCAGGAAACCGGGGATGGTGACCTTCTCGTCGCCCTTGGCGACGACCTCGCCGACGATCTCGGCGAAGGCGGCCAGAACGGCGTCGGCGTCCTTGCGGGTCACCTCGGCGCGCTCGGACAGCGCGGCCACCAGCTCACTGCGGTTCATGTGTACTCCTGTGGTCTGTTCGCTTGCGGTGTGCGGGGGCCCATCGGTGCTCCCACCGGGGGGCACCCGGATGGGCCGCAGGTCCGCACACTGTGCTCATGCAGGGCAATGCGTTGTGGTCGCGGGCCGGGTCCGCACCCAGTGCCGCGCTCCGGGCCCTCGAAGGCCCGTCTGCCTGCCCGGATACGAATCCTGCCCCGACCGGCCCCGAGAATGCCAATCGGGCCCCGGCGTCACGACCCGAACGGCGCCCGCCCGCCGGAGGTGTGACGCTCCGTCGGCTCCGGCGGACCGGGCGCGGGCGGCGGTCGGGACGACGCGCCGGAGGACCAGGGGGACGTTCCGTACTTGTCGGACACGCCTGCCCCGTGCAGGGCTACCGTACGCCCTAGGTCCGACAAGCCCAAACACGCCCCTCGCCCTTGTGTCGCAAGGGTTCGGGGCGGGAATGGGCGGGTACGACCCTTAATCGTACATTTGAGCGAACCGCGACGCGTCGTGACCCGCCGTCGCGGAGGCGTCACGCCGGGCCCCGAGCGGGGACCCTCCGGTGCGACCGGCCGTCAGAGCCGCACGGCCGGGAAGGAGGCGGTGTCGAGCGTGCCGACGATGCCCGGGGTCGGACGGGCCGGCGCGGGCTCCTCCGACGCGGCGGCCAGCGCGGCCTCCCGGACGGCGGCGGCGACGGTCTTGGCGACGTCCTTGTGGAACACGCTGGGGACGATGTAGTTCGGGTTGCGCTCGTCGTCGCCGACGGTGGCGGCCAGCGCCCGGGCGGCGGCGATCATCATCTCGGTGTTGACCGTGCGGCTCTGGGCGTCCAGCAGGCCGCGGAAGACACCCGGGAAGACCAGCACGTTGTTGATCTGGTTCGGGAAGTCGCTGCGGCCGGTGGCGACCACCGCGGCGGTCTGCCGGGCCACCGCCGGGTCGACCTCCGGGTCCGGGTTGGCCAGCGCGAAGACGATCGCGTCCTCGGCCATGGTGGCCAGGTCGTCGCCGTCCAGCACGTTCGGGGCCGAGACGCCGATGAAGACGTCGGCGCCGGCCACCGCCTCCTTGAGGCTGCCGGTGCGGCCGGAACGGTTGGTGTGCTCGGCGATCCAGCGCAGGCTGTCGTTGAGGTCGTCGCGGCCCTCGTGGACCACGCCGCGCACGTCCGCCACCGTGGCGTGCTCGACGCCGGCCGCCATCAGCAGCTTGAGGATCGCGGTGCCGGCCGCTCCGGCGCCCGACATCACCACCCGGATGTCGGCGATCTCCTTGCCCACCACCTTGAGCGCGTTCATCAGCGCCGCCAGCACCACGATCGCGGTGCCGTGCTGGTCGTCGTGGAAGACCGGGATGTCCAGGGCCTCGCGCAGCCGGGCCTCGATCTCGAAGCAGCGCGGCGCGGAGATGTCCTCCAGGTTGATGCCGGCGAAGCCCGGGGCGATCGCCTTGACGATGGCCACGATCTCGTCGGTGTCCTGGGTGTCCAGGCAGATCGGCCAGGCGTCGATGCCGGCGAAGCGCTTGAACAGGGCCGCCTTGCCCTCCATGACCGGCAGCGCGGCGGCCGGGCCGATGTTGCCCAGGCCCAGCACCGCGGAGCCGTCGGTGACCACGGCGACGCTGTTGCGCTTGATGGTGAGGCGGCGGGCGTCCTCGGGGTTCTCGGCGATCGCCAGGCAGACCCGGGCGACACCCGGGGTGTAGATCATCGAGAGGTCGTCACGGTTGCGGATCGGCAGCTTGGAGGACATCTCGATCTTGCCGCCGAGGTGCATCAGGAAGGTCCGGTCGGAGACCTTGCCGATGCTGACGCCGTCGATCGCCCGCAGCTTCTCGACGATCTCCTCGCCGTGCGCCACCGAGGCGGCGGCCACCGTCACGTCGATGCGCAGCGCCTCCAGCCCGGAGGCGGTCACGTCGAGGCCGGTCACCGAGCCCCCGGAGGACTCCACCGCCGTGGTGATCGCGCTGACGGCGTTGCCCCGGGCCGGGACCTCCAGCCGCACCGTGATCGAGTTCGAGACACTGGGCACCGTCGCCATCGACGTTTCCTTCTTCCGTCTGTCCGTCCGCGAGTCCAACAATCTGTTGAAGGCCTCGCCTGCGCATGCTTGACCTCGATCGTCGCACCAAACGGGGCGTAGGCAGAAATAACGTTCATTGAGTGTGCGGACCCGACAACTTCTTGCCTCCGGCGCCCGATGCGTTACATTGGACGGGACACCGGCTCGATCCAAGCCCCCGGGCCCAACCTTCGTCCCTTCGAGGGACCACTTGCCGCGAGGCGAGCATGGCGGGTCGGTGTCGTAGCTTCTGAAGGCCCCTCACCCACCGGGTGAGGGGCCTTCGCGCTGCCCGGCCCCGGCCCCCGTCCGGGGGCCTTCCCGGACGGGCCGCCGGTCGCGGTCCGTGACGGTGCACGGCCGGTCCCGGGCGGACCGGCCGTACGGGCCGTCAGTCGCGCAGCAACGCGGGCACGCCCGCCGCGTCCGGCAGGTCGTCCGGACCGGACAGCACGGTCAGCCGCTGGGTGGCCCGGGTGAGCGCCACGTACAGCACCCGCAGGCCCGCCTCCGACTCCCCGGCGATCCCGGTCGGGTCGGCGACCACGGTCGCGTCGTACTCCAGACCCTTGGCCTCCAGGCTGCCGAGCGGCACCACGCGACCGCCCAGTCCCGCGGCCCAGCCGGCCGCCTCGGCCCGCCGGTCCATCGGCACCACCACGGCCACCGTGCCGTCCACCTCGTCCAGCAGCCGCTCCAGCTCGGCCCGGGCCGCCCGGCCGAAGGCCTCCGGCGAGGGGTCGGTCACGGCCGCGAACCGCGGCTCGACACCGACGTGCCGCACCGCGCTCGGCGACGGCGTGCCCGGCGCGGCCAGCGCCAGCACCTTCGCCGCCACCTCGGCGATCTCGGCCGGGTTGCGGTAGTTCACGGTGAGGGTGAAGCGGCGGCGCGGCTTGCCGGACAGCACCTCGTCCAGCGCCGAGCGCGCCTCCTCGGGGAACGGCCAGGAGGACTGCGCCGGGTCGCCCACGATGGTCCAGGTGGCGGTCCGGGCCCGGCGGCCGATCATCCGCCACTGCATCGGGGTGAGGTCCTGCGCCTCGTCGACGATGACGTGCGCGTACTCGGTGCGCTCGACGGGCAGCCGGTCGCGCTGCCGGGCGGAGCGGTCGGCGAAGGTGGTGACCTCCTCCAGGCCGCTCAGCAGGTCCACCGCGTCCACCTCCCGGACCTTCGGCCGGACCGGCTCGCCGAGCAGCAGCTGCAGCTCGTCCACCAGCGCGACGTCGTGCGCCGACAGCGCGCCCTCGCCGCGCGCCGACAGGTGCCGCCAGGACGCGGCCAGCACCCTCGCCTCGTCCGGGGTGACCGCGCGGCGGGCGATCCGGTTGGTGTGCCGGGCCTGCTTCAGCGTGCCGAGCACCCGGCGCGGGGTGACCGCGGGCCACCAGGCGTCCAGGAAGTCGAGGAACGGCGCCTCGTCGGAGACGTAGTCGTCGAAGGACTCCTTCTCCTCCTGGCGCTGCTCGCGGGCGTAGTGGTCGGCCGGCCTGGGCAGGTGGCGGGTGGCCTCCTGCCAGAGCGCGTCCAGCAGCAGCCGGCGGGCCCGCGGGCGCAGCAGGTTGAGCGGGGTCCCGCCGGAGCCGACGACGTTGCCGCGCACCGCCCTGAGCCGGCCGGCGTCCAGCTTCAGCACCTCGCCGCGGGCGACCACCTTCAGCTCCTGGGGCGCGCCCAGCTCCAGCGCGGCCCGGGCGGCCCGGCGCAGCAGCTGGACCATCCGGGCGGAGCCCTTGATCCGGGCCGCCTCCGGGGTGTCGTAGGTGCCGGCCTCGATGCCGTCGACCAGCGAGCCGACCGCGCGGACGGCGACCTGGCCCTCCTCGCCGAGCGAGGGCAGCACGCCCTCGGTGTAGGAGACCAGCAGCGGGGTCGGCGAGACCACCAGGATGCCGCCGGCGTACCGGCGGCGGTCCTGGTAGAGCAGGAACGCGGCCCGGTGCAGCGCGACGGCGGTCTTGCCGGTGCCGGGGCCGCCGGTGACCAGGGTGGCTCCGGCCGCGGCGGCGCGGATCACCTCGTCCTGCTCCTTCTGGATGGAGGAGACGATGTCGCGCATCGAGTGGCTGCGGGCCCGGCCGAGGGAGGCCATCAGCGCGCCGTCGCCGACCACCGCCAGTTCCTCGCCGTCCAGGGTCGGGGTGAGGTCGGGACGCAGCAGGTCGTCCTCGACCCCGATCACCCGGCGGCCCTTGGAGCGGATCACCCGGCGCCGGACGACCCGGCCGGGCTCCAGCGGGGTGGAGCGGTAGAACGGTGCCGCGGCGGGGGCCCGCCAGTCGATCACCAGGGGGCCGTACTCGGCGTCCAGCACTCCGAGCCGGCCGATGTGCAGGGTCTCGGCGACGGCCGGGTCGGCCGGATCGAGCGGGGTGTCGGAGGGAATGCCGTGCTCCTCCGGGGCGTCGGCCCGCTGGAGGTCGATCCGGCCGAACAGGAAGTCCTCGAACTCGTTGTTGAGCCGCTGGAGGTGGGCGCCGGCCCGGTACACCTGGGCGTCGCGCTCGGCCAGCGCGCCCGGGGTCCCGACCTGGACGCGCTTGGCGGCGTCCTCAAGGATGTACTCGGCCTCGGCGAGCTTCTCCTCCAGGCGGTGGTAGACGGTGTCGAGGTGGCGCTGCTCACCGGCGATCTCGCGCTCGCGCACGGTCTCGTGGTCGGTGGCGGGGGTATCCGTGTTGCTCTGCATGGCCTCGGTGGTTGCGGCGGAATCCCGCTCCGGGAAACGAGCGGACGAACGATCCTACGCCCCGACCCGCGCAAACGTGAAGGCCGCCCTCCGCAACGCGGTGGACGGCCTTCACTGTGAACATGGGGTGGTGGAGATGCCGGGAATCGAACCCGGGTCCAGTGGAGTCAATTCAGGGCTTCTCCGAGCGCAGTCCGCTGTGAGTTTCTCGGCCCTGGCAGTCACGCGGACAAGCCGCCAACAGGCCCAGCTGCTGTTTGATTTCCCATCCACCCCCGCAGCCCGGGCGGACGGTTGAGTTCCCTAGATTATGCCAGGGTCCGGGTCGGGAACTCCCCGGTCTGACACCCAAGCGCTATCGGTGCTTATTAGGCAGCGAGAGCGAACTGCTGGGAATCGCTCTTAGAGTTGGCGATTATTTTTTTGCGACACGTGGTTAACGAGATCATTGCCGCGTTCCTCGGCTCGCTTCCCCTGTTTCAACATCCCCTGTCGAAACCGATCATCCCCATGTTTTTTTGAGAAACAACGCGGACGGTGACCGTCCGTGGTGCTGGGCCCCATGCTACGCGAGGCGACCTGCGAGGGTCCAGCCGATTAACTCCGGGGCGCGGCGCCGGCCCCGGCCCCGGTCACCGGCCCCGGTCGCCGGCCCCGGTCACTGGCCCTGCCGGCGGCGGGCGGCCGCCACGGCGCGGGCGGTCTCGCGGGTGTCCTGCTTCTCGCGCAGCGTCTGCCGCTTGTCGTACAGCTTCTTGCCGACGGCGAGCGCGATCTCCAGCTTCACCCGGCCGTCCTTGAAGTACAGCGAGAGCGGGACGAGGGTGTGCCCGGCGTCGCGCACCTTCGTCTCGATCTTGCTGATCTCCATCCGGTGCAGGAGCAGCTTGCGCTTGCGCCGCGCGGCGTGGTTGGTCCACGTCCCCTGGGTGTACTCGGGGATGAAGACGTTGTCGATCCACGCCTCGTGGTTCTGGATGTAGGCGTAGCCGTCGACCAGGTTGGCCCGACCCTCCCGCAGTGACTTGACCTCGGTGCCGGTGAGCACGATGCCGCACTCGTAGGTGTCGAGGATGGTGTACTCGTGCCGCGCCTTCTTGTTCTGCGCGATCAGCTTGTGTCCGGTTTCCTTTGCCATAGCGCGGTCATTCTCGCACCCCGGCCCGGTTCCGAGCAGCCCCTTTACGCGTGGGTCCCGAGGCCGTCGAGGACCCGCAGGGCGAGCGCGGCGGCGTCCTCGGCGGCGCCCGCCGGGACGTCCGGGGCCAGTCCGGTGCCCTCCGGGGAGCGGCCCGCCGGGGTGTAGTAGCGGCCGACGGTCAGCTCCAGCACCGCGCCGTCGGCGAGCCGGCTGGGCTGCTGCACGGTGCCCTTGCCGAAGGTGCGGGCGCCGACCACCACGGCCCGGCCGCGGTCCTGGAGCGCGCCGGTGAGCAGCTCGGCGGCGCTCATCGTGCCGCCGTCGACCAGCACCACCAGCGGGGTGCGCTGGTCGCCGCCGGGCGGGGCGGTCAGCTCGCGGGTGCCGCCGCGGTCCTGGTACGAGCCGACCGGGCCGCCGTCCAGGAAGACCCCGGCGGTGCCGGCGGCCTCCTCGACCAGCCCGCCGGAGTTGCCGCGCAGGTCCAGCACCACCCCGGCCCGGGCGCCGCGGGCGGCGGCCCGCACCTGCTCGGCCACGCCGGAGGTGAAGGCCCGCACGGCGATCCGCACGGCACCGCCCGCCAGGTGCTCGGCGCTCACCGGCTGGCTGTCCAGCAGCGCCCGGCGGAGCCGGACCTCGCGGACCTCGCCCTCCTCGCGCCGCACCGCCAGGACCACCTCCGAGCCGGCCTGCCGCTCGGCGCCCTCGCGCCCGCGCAGCCGGGCGACCACGTCGGTGACCGGCAGCCGGTCCGCCTCGTCCTCGCCGATCCGCAGCAGCCGGTCACCGGCCGCGATCCCGGCGACGGCGGCCGGGCCGCCGGGCTCCACCCGGGAGACGGTGGTGACGCCGTCCTCGGCACGGCCGACCGACAGGCCGACCCCGAGGTAGCGGCCGCCCAGGCCCTGGGTGAACTCGGCGTACTCCTGGGCGCTGTAGTACGCGCCCCAGCGGTCGCCGGTGGCCCCGATCAGGTGCTCGGCCTGCTGCTGCGAGAGGTCTGACCCGGCCGGGTCCTGGCCGGCCGCGGGGGTCGCGGCGACGGCCCGGGCGGTGTCCAGGGACGGCGGCCGGGCCGCCGCGCCCGGCTCGCCCCAGGCGCCGGTGGCGGCACCGGCCAGCAGGACCACGCCGAACACCAGGCTGAGGGTGGCCGCCTGACGTGCCGCGCGGGGAGTGACTGGCATGGACCGGAGTCTAGGCGCACACGGCAACACCGCGGGTCCGAAAGGTCGGTGGCGAAACGCCGGCGGCCCCGGACGGCGCAGTGCCGTCCGGG
>NZ_JBHJRC010000106.1:0-25212 GCF_042261735.1 Kitasatospora sp. NPDC056327
GGGTTGCTGTCCTTGATGGTGTTGCCGGCGATGCCCGTGAAGGTGGCGGAGCGCTTGCTGCCGTCGGCCTTGGTGTCGCCGTCCATGCCGCGCAGGTAGAACGCCGCCGACTTCGAGACCACGGGCGCGGGCGCACGGGGCCGCGGTGCCCACCCGGCAGGGGTACCGGCGGTCAGACGGGGCGCTTGGCGTGTTCCACGAGGTCGACGGTGGCGCGCGGGTCCTCGACCTCGACGATCAGCCGGCTGTAGCGCTCGTCGGCGAGCTCGATCACGACGGCCCGGGCGGCGTTCTTGACGTCCCAGAAGACCCACTCGCCGCCCGAGCGGAAGGTGCCGGCGGTGATCACCCCGGGGAAGTGCGTGCCACCGACCTTGATCCCCTTGGGCTCGCGGAGGATCCCGGGGTCGACGGTGGCGCCCCGGACGTTGCCGAGCGGGATCTCGATCCGGCTGCGGACCGCCCAGAGCCGGTCGAGGCCCTCGATCTCCACGACGAGGGTCTGGTCGGTGATGCTGACACGGGCCATGGAACTGTCTCCTCCGGCTGATGGGCGTGCGGTGGTGGTGGTACGTCCGGCGAGGGTGCCCGCGGTACGGGCGGTCGCGGTACGGGCGGTCGCGGCGCAGGTGCTCGCCGCGCAGGTGGTGGCCGAGCAGGTGGTGGCGGAGGCGGTGGTCGCGGGTCAGCCGACGCGCTCGGCGAAGGCGAGCACCGCTCCGGGAGGCGGCCCGCCGAGACCGGCGCGGGCCCGGAGCCGCAGGCCCAGCACGGTCGCGGTGAGCACCCCGGCGGTACCGGGCCCCCCGTCCGGCGCCCCGTCCGGCCCGGTGCCGCGGACCCGTTCGACCGCGGCGTCGAGCGCGGCCATCCCCTCCGCGACCAGGGCGCCGACGTCCGGGTCGCTCCCGGCCCGTTCGACGGCTGCGGAGAGCAGCAGGCCGGCGGCCGGTCCGCCGTCGAAGGCGCCGACCGCCCGGGCCAGCAGGGCGGCGAGGCCGTCGGCCTCCCCCAGCGCCACCGCGAGCGGCAGCACCTCCTCGTCGAGGTGGCGGCGCAGCGCGGCGAGGTAGAGGCCGCGCTTGCTGCCGAACACCTTGTAGAGGCTCCCCCGGTGCACACCGAGCCCGGTGACGAGATCGTCCACCGAGGTCCCCTCGTACCCGTGGACGGCGAACAGCTCCGCCGCCGCACGTACTGCCTGCTCCTCGTCGAAGGCGCGTGGTCTTCCCATGGGCAGGACTCTACGAGTTGAAGAACGATCGGTCAAGAACGAGCGTTCTCAAAAATGCGCGCCCCGCCCCGGGCCCGCCCCGCAGGATCCCCGGGGGGGCGGGACGGACCGGGGACGGGGCGCGATCCGGATGCGGTCCGGGGCGCGGACGCCCGGCGGCCGGCATCCGGGGCCGGTGGTCAGGCCCCCGTCCCCGGGGCCCCGTGCTCAGGGAGCGGCCAGGGTGTCCCGCAGGGCGCGCGCCTCCTTGACCAGACGGCCGGCACCCGGGCGCCCGGCGGTCGCCGTGACCTCCGGCAGCGGGCCGCGGGCACCGCAGCGGCGGGCGGCCTCGGCCGCGACCGCGACGAGGTCCACGGTGCCGCGCGGCGCCTCCCCGGCGAGCAGCGGCGGGAGGGCGGTGGCCAGCACCGACCAGACCGTCCGGTACGCGCCGGTCCCGGCCGCGGTGGCCAGGGAGTCCGCGAGGCGGTTGGGCTTGACCGTGCCGTGGCCCACCAGCTCGCCCAGCTCCCGCCCGAGCAGCGCGCCGTCCAGGTCGCCGCGGGCGGCGAGGACCAGCAGGGCGTCCACCGCGGCGGTGCGGTCCTCCGGGTAACGGGCACCCAGGCAGTAGGCGAGCGCCAGGTGGAGCGCCAGCCCCGCCGGGCCGCCGGCCTCGGCGAGGACGACCAGCATCCCGGCGGCGCCGCGCTGCTCCTGGTCCGCCGAGGCGGCGAACCAGTCCAGCCAGCGGGCCGCCTGTTCCTCCCGGTGGTGCGGCAGCATCGCCGACCAGTGCGCGGTGGGCGACCAGGGCCACCGGCTCTGCGCGCGGATCCGGTTCACGCTCGGCTCGGTGGCGTCCAGCAGCACCCGGAAGTGCTTGTCGAGCTGCTCGCCCGCCGGACCGGCCGGGCCGGTGGTGCCGCCCTTCTGCGCGACCGTGAGCCGCTTCAGCTCCTCCCACCAGCGCGCCCAGGCGTTGCGGCGGCCGGGGTCCCGGCCGGGCGCGAAGAGCACCCGCTCCGAGGACTGGGCGGGCACCCCGCCCTCGCGCAGCCACACGGCCGCCCACCGCCCGGCCGGCCTGGTCAGCCGGTCGGCCGCCGCCAGCACCGCCGGGTCCGTCGTCGGCGCGACCCGCAGCAGCGCGGCGTTGAGGTCGGCCGGACCGGCCGCCACGCCCGCCGCCTCGTACTCCGCCAGCCGCCCGACCAGCACCTCCGGGGCGATCGCCCCGGAGGCGTCGGTCGGCGTGGCCAGCAGCAGCGGCGGGCAGTCACCGGGGATCCCGAGCCGTACGGCCGCCTCGGCGAGCCGGGCGGCCAGCACCGTCCCGTAGGTGGTGGTCTCCCCGCCGAGCAGCGGGTGCGGGCCCTTCGTGCGGAACACCAGGCCCCGCACGTCGGCCTGACCGGCCACCGCCGCCGCGACGTACAGCACGTCGCCCGGGCCGCAGTCCCGCCACCGGCCGACGTTCTGCCAGCGGTGCACCCGCAGCACCGGCTCCAGCGCCTCGGCGAGCGCCGCGCGGTCGCGGTGGGTGTGCCGGACCAGGCCGTCCAGGACGCGCTCGAACTGCGCGACGCCCGTCTCCCCGCCGACCAGCAGCGAGGAGAGCTCCTCCGCCACCTCCACCGGGGTGGCGATCGGCTCGCCGAGCGGCGCGGGCACCGGGGCGGGCGGCAGCAGCTCGTCCCACGCCGTGTCGCCGTCCCCCGACTCGCCCACCGGCGCGCCGAACAGCTCGCCCGCCCGGGGGTGGTGGACGGGGTTGAGCGCCTCGGCGGCGAGCCGGAGCTCCGGCAGCACCGCCCCGCCGGCCGCCTTCAGCCGGCGGGCGACCACGTTGAGCGCCCGCTCCTGGATGGTGGTGTCGGGGTGGCCGAAGGCCTCGGCGGCGGCCAGGGCGACCGGGCCGGACCGCTCCGGGGAGCGCCGCGCGGCCTGCTCCAGCCAGCCGAGCTGGGCCCTGACCAGCTTCTTCTCGCTGCGGAACAGCACCACCACGGAGGCCTCGGTGACGACCTCGGGCTCGACCAGCCCCGCCTCGTCCAGCTCCGTGAGCACCTGCTGGGCATGGCCGGCCACCGCCGGGATCCCGTCGAGCAGCGCCAGCAGGTCGCGCACCCGGGCCGCGTACTCCGGCGGGGTGGGCGCGAGCGCCGCGAGCACGCCGAGGAAGGCCTTCTGGTCGCCCGGCCGGCCGCCGCGCACCAGCCGGCCGAGGCAGAGGTCGATCAGCTCGTCCCGCCCGAAGAGTGCCGCCCCGTCGGGCCCCGGCCCGGCGATCCCGGCGATCGCCGCCGGCCAGCTGTCACCCGAACGGGTGGTGTAGGTCAGGTCCAGGTGCCAGGCCACGTTTTCGAGTTCGAACACCCTGGGCAGCAGGGCCGGGGTGAAGGGGTCCCTGCGCAACCGCTCCAGCAGGGTGTCGGGGGTCCCCCGCCGACCCCTCTCCGCCCCGGCCGCCGAGCGCAGCCAGGAGAGGGTGAAGTCGTCGGAGGCCGGCACGGTGCAACCGGTGCGCCGGACCACCCGCTCGATCAGCGGGTACAGGGCGTCGTTCCAGCCGGAGCCGCGCTTGGCGGCGAGCCGGCCGACCACCTCGATCTGCCACTCCTCCGGCTGGGCCTCGACGACGTCGGCCAGCGCGGGGTGACGGGCCCGGGCACCGGTGAAGTCCCGGGACCCGATCCAGGTGGCCGCGCCGGCCGCGCCGGGGTGGCAGCCCGCCCCCGCCACCAGCACCGCCGTCATCCGCCGCTCGGCCTCCCGGTGCCACTTGCTGCGGTTGTCCCGGCGCAGCTCCTTGAGCGCCGGGACGCACGAGCGCCGCTCGGCCGGTCCGAGGGCGGCCAGCAGGCCCGGCACCCGGCCCGCGTCCCCCTCCCCGACGGCCGCCAGCAGCGCCCGGCACGCCTCCGTCAGCCCCTGCGCGGGCTCCGTCGTGCTCCTGGTCCCGGTGCTCATCGCGTGCCCTCCCGCACTCCGGCGTCCGCTGCCGCTCCTGCTGCCCGTCCCGCTTCCGCGGCCCGCTCCGCACGGACCATCCCGACCGCCAGCACGTGCTTGCACGGCCCGCGCCCGCCCCGGTACTTCGCCCACCAGAGGCAGGTACAGCCGGCCTCGCCGCCCGTGTCCGTGCGCACCCGCTGGACGTGGTCGTCCACCGTGACGAGGGCCGTCGCACCGCCCTCCTCCAGCCGGACCGCACCGGCCGCGACCAGCGCCCGGGCGGCCCTCAGCCGCGGGTTGGCCGCCTCCGCCCGCCCCGTGTCGTACGGGAGCTGCCGGTGGAAGTACGCGGCCTCCGCGACGTCGTACCCGATCTGTCCGGCGGTGCCGAGCCGGGTGAGCGCGGCCCGCACCCGGGCCGGGGTGATCCCGGCCTGCTCGGCGAGCTCGGCGACCTCGATCCGGGGCTCCCAGGCGAGCAGCGCCGCGACCAGGTCGGCGTCCGGCCCGGCGGTGCCGGTGGCCAGGGCGCCGAGCACCCCGCCCTCGCCGCTGAAGCCCCGGGAGGCGTCCGGCGAGAGGGTCAGGGTCAGCCGCATCCCGGGCAGCTCGACCTCCCAGGCGGAGGCCGCCGGGGCGCCGTCCGCGGTGACCGGCGGGCCGTAGATCCGCAGCGCCAGCGCGTGCCGCAGCACCCGCTGCAGGGCGGCCAGCCGCTCCGGTCCGGGCAGGCAGACCGCGCCGGGCACCGGGCGGGTGGTCGGCCGCAGGGTCCGCCCGGCCGGCACCACCCACTGGGCCACCCGGGCACCGGCCCGGCCGCCGCCCCGCGGCAGCGAGCGCAGGAACCGGACCGCCTCGGCGGCGGGCAGCTCGGCCCGCAGGTCGAAGCCGGCCGCGGTGACCTGGGTCTCGGCGAAGCCGCGCAGCCAGCGCTCGGGCAGCGGGACCTTCTTCTCGACGACCGGGCCGTCGAAGGTGGTGACCTCCAGCGCGTCCGGGCCGACGGCGAGGTGCAGCGGCTCGGCGCGGCCGATCCGGGTGAGTGCCTCGCGCAGCGGGTTGTTGACGTCCACGTTGGTGGTGCCGTGGCCGATCTCGTCGCCGTCCAGGCCGGCGGCGAGCACGTCGAGGCGGGCGTAGACGCCGCAGCAGCCGGAGAAGGACTCGAACCGGAGCCGGTCGCCGTTGGCGGTGACCACCGGGTCGAGCGAGGCGCGCAGCTGCGGCTGGTAGTAGCGGGCGGCGGCCACGTCGGCGACGGCGAGCAGCGCGGCGGCGGCCGGCGCGGGCTCGGCCAGGAAGCCCGCGAAGAAGCGCGGATGGGCGGCCGTCCCGAGCGGGCCGGCACCGCCGGAGGTCTCCAGGGCGAGGCTGCGCCCGGCCCCGGCGTCGACGACGGCGGACGGACGCAGATAGGCGTACGCGTGTGCGGATTGCGACATGCCGAGCACGTTAGGTCAGGGCACTGACAACGGGCCGCTCAGGGGGCGGCGGCGGGCCGGCCGGCCTCCTCCCGCGTCGATCTTCTGGAACACGTTCTAGCAAACTTGTTCACCCGGTGGGGTTGTCCAGGTCACACCGACCGGCGGTCCGGGTCTGCCACTATGGGCCCGTGACAGAGCTGACCGAACAGGACGGACGGGCCACCGACACGGTCGGCCCGTTCGCCGAACTGCTGCGGATCGAGCGCCTCGACGAGAACACGTTCCGCGGCCACTGCCACGCCGGGGCGCCGATGCGCGCGTTCGGCGGGCAGGTCGCCGCGCAGGCCCTGGTGGCCGCCGGACGGACGATCGGCGAGGACCGCTCGGTGCACTCGCTGCACGGCTACTTCCTGGTGGCCGGCGACCCGACCCGCCCGCTCGACTACCGGGTCGACCGGGTGCGCCAGGGCACCTCCTACGCCACCCGGCGGGTGACGGCCGTCCAGGGCGGCGAGGCCGTCTTCACCCTCTCCGCGTCCTTCAAACGCCCCGAGCCCGCCGCCGACCGGCACCGGGAGGTCCCGCGGCTGCCCGGCCCCGAGGACCTGCCGGACGCCTTCTCGCTCTGGGACGACGCCGCCCGCGCGGCCCTGTCCGACAGCGGCTTCGGCGCGCTGGAGCTGCGCTTCGTCCCCTCGGACGCGCCGGGCGTGCCACCGGCCGTGCCGGGCATGCCGCAGCAGTTCGTCTGGCTGCGCACCGGCACGCCGCTGCCCGCCGACGACCCGCTGCTGCACGTCTGCGCGCTCACCTACCTCTCGGACCTCACCCTCGCCTCGACGGCCGGGCTGCACGTCCAGCCGAACTTCTTCCAGCGCAACGAGCCGCCCCGGCTGCTGATGGCCTCGCTGGACCACGCGATGTGGTTCCACCGGCCCTTCCGGGCCGACGAGTGGCTGCTGTTCGCGCAGCGCAGCCCGTCCTCCTCGGACGGCCGCGGGCTGGCCCTGGGCGAGTTCTACGACCGAGCGGGCCGACTGGTCGCCTCCGCCGTCCAGGAGGCGCTGATCCGCGAACGCCTGGTCACGCCGCGCTGAGCCGCCCGCGGGGGCCGCTCCGCCCCCGGATCCGCCCCCCGTGCGCCCCCGGTCCGCCGCCCGCCCACCGCCCGGTGGCCGGGCGGCGAACGCAGGGCGGCCGGTCGGCGTCATATTCCTGAGCGGCCCCGGCCCGTATCATGGTGCGGGTGACCAAGGTTGACCTGTCACCAAGGCCGGTGGAGGCGATGTCTCCGCGTCAGCTCGAACGCCGCGAGGGCCTGATCGCGGCGGCGCTCGCCCTGGTGAACGAGATCGGCGTCGAACGACTGCAGATGAAGCAGGTCTGCGAGCGGTCCGGAGTCGCCCTCGGGACGGCGTACCGCTACTTCTCCTCCAAGGACCACCTGCTGGCGGCGGCGATCGCCGAGTGGCAACGGCTGCTGCTCGCGGACCTGGTGGCGGAGCTGCGCGGACCGCGCGCGGGCCTGGGCGCCACCGACCGGGTGGTGCGGTTCGTCCGCGGCGGCATGCGGGCCTACCAGCGCCAGCCGGAGCTGGCCCGTCTGCGGGTGGCCGTCGCCGCCTCCACCGACCCCTTCGCCAGCGAGGCGCTGCAGGGCATGGCCCGTGCCGACAGCACGGCGCTCCAGGCGGTGATGGCCGACGAGGTGCCGGCCGCCGCGAGCGACCTGGTGCGGCACATCGTCGGCCACGCCTGGCAGGGCGAGCTGACCGCCTGGGTGACCGGCCGCACCACGCTCGGCGACGCCCGACGGCGGCTGGAGGACGTGGTGCGGCTGGTGCTGACCCCCTACGAGGCCGACTACCCGGCCCCGTACGAGGTCCCGTCCAGCGCGTGAGCGGGCCGGCCGGGCGGGCACCCGGGCGGCTCAGCCCACGGTCACCGGGTGCACCACCACCGCGTCGAACAGGTAGCCCTCGCGGTTGAACAGCGACACCTCGGGCTGGGTGTTGCCCCGGCGGTCGGTCGCGCGCGCCCGCAGCTCGTACGGGCCGGGGCGCTCCGGGCGCCAGTCGAAGGTCCAGCGCGTCCAGTTGCCGGGCCGCGGCTCGTCGCGCAGTTCGGCG
This sequence comes from Kitasatospora sp. NPDC056327, assembly GCF_042261735.1. Taxonomy (NCBI): domain Bacteria; kingdom Bacillati; phylum Actinomycetota; class Actinomycetes; order Kitasatosporales; family Streptomycetaceae; genus Kitasatospora; species Kitasatospora sp. NPDC056327. The sequence goes on from NZ_JBHJRC010000106.1 coordinate 7,731, forward strand.
CGCCGCCAGCGCCGGCCGCCGTCGACCGACACCTCCACCCGGCGGACCGGCGCCGCGCCGGACCACGAGCGGCCGTGCAGGTGCTGGGTGCGGCCGGCCGGGAGGACGGCGTCGCGGGCCAGCTCGAAGGCGCTCTTCACCACCTGGGTGGTGAGCGGCGCGCTGCCGCCGGGCGGGTAGTCGGGGCCGAAGAGGCGGTAGGAGTCGGTGTTCCAGGGCGAGTACAGCGGCCGGTCCGCCACCTCGACCGTGCCGACCCACTTGACCGAGGCGATCCCGACCCAGCCCGGCACCACCACCCGCACCGGCGCGCCGTGGTCGGGCGTCAGCGGCTCGCCGTTCATCTCGTAGGCGAGCAGCACGTCGTCCAGCGCCTTGGCGACCGGCAGCGGCCGGCGCACCCGGCCGAGGTTCACGCCGTTGACGACGGGCTCCGGGTCGAGGCCGGCGGGCATCACGTCCACCGCGTCCGCCGTCAGGCCCGCCCGGCGCAGCACCTCCGCCAGCCGGACGCCCCGCCAGCGGGCCGAGCCGATGCCGCCGAGCGTCCACTGGGTGCCGGGCACGGTCCGGTGCTGCTGGCTCGCGTAGAAGCTGCGGCCGTTGCCGGCGCACTCGATCAGCGCGCCGATCGAGTGCGAGGGCAGGCCGCGCAGGTCGTCGAGGGAGAACTCCACCGGCTGCCCGGCCGTCGGGGCGCCGCGCAGTCCGGCGCCGAAGATCCGCAACCGCCAGTCCGCGGCGTCGATCAGCGGGGTGCTGGTGTGGTTGCGGACGAAGAACCGTTCCACCGGGACGTGCCGGCCGACGGGGCCGCCGTCCGCTCCGCCGCGCAGCGCGTCGAACCGCATCTCGGCGTTGGTCCCGCGCGGCACGAACCACTCGGCGGGCAGCGGCTTGACGATCCCGGGCACCGGTCCGGCGGCCGGTGTCGCGCCACCGGCGGGCCCGGGCGGGCCGGCCGCCGGGGCCGGGGCGGCGGACGCCCGCTGCGCCCCGGCCAGGGCGCCGGCCGGCAGGGCGGCCACGGCTCCGGCCGAGGCGAGCAGGCGCAGCAGGTCGCGGCGCTCGATGCCGTCGGCGCGGGCCTCGCCGGCCAGCCACTGGCGGCGGCGGAGCCGGTCGTAGGCGGCTTCCGAGGGGATCTGGGCGGACATGGGCGCACTCCCGTTCGATGGGGGATCGTGGCATGGCGGGCGGTCGCGAGGAGGCGGTACGGGCTCAGCGACAGCGACAACGGCCGCGCACCGGCGGGACGCGGCGGGCCCGGGCGGCGCCCGCCGCAGCCGCGGGCCGCCCGGTGGGCGTCACAGCGCGGAATCCCCCGGTCACGTCCCGGATCATAGGCCCGCCGGTGACGCCGCGTCAGGCGTTCGCGGGGCCCGGCGGTCTTGACCTTCTCACCGGTGTCACCTCCTACCGTGCGGGGACGGGCCGCCCGGCCCACCTTCCGCACCCGGACCAGGAGCACCGCCATGACCGCCTCCCCCGTCTCCCCCTCCCCCGCCGCACCCCTCGCCGTCACCGTCCTGGGCAGCGGCCCGGGGCTGCTGCTCGCCCACGGCGCCGGCGGCAGCGCCGCCGAGAACTGGGGCCCGCTGCTCGGCGACCTCGCCGCCCACCGCACCGTGGTCGCCCCCGACTACCCGGGCTCCGGCGACAGCCCCGACGAACCCGGCGAGCCCCACTCGCTCGACGAACTGGCCGACCGGCTGGTGGCCGCCGCCGACGCGGCCGGGCTGGGCGGCTTCGACCTGGCCGGCTACTCGCTGGGCGCGGCCGTCGCCGTCCGGATCGCCACCCGCCACCCCGGACGGGTCCGTTCCCTGCTGCTGATCGCCGGGGTCGCGGGCGGCTCGCGGCGGCTCCGGGCGCTGTCCGAGCACCTCGTCTCCCTCGCGCCGCGGCCCGGGCGCCTGGCCGACCGGCTGCTGACCGCGGGGTTCGGCCGGACCTGGCTGGAGTCGCTGCCGGCCGACCGGCTCGCCGGGCTGCGCGCCGCCCTGGCCGGCACGCCCGTTCCGGCGGGCTTCCGCTGGCAGTTCGAGCTCGCCGGCCGCGCCGACGTGCGCGCCGAACTGTCCCGGGTGCACGTGCCGACCCTGGTCGTCTCCACCACCGAGGACGCGCTGGTCCCGCCCGAGCAGCACCGGATCCTGGCCGACGGCATCCCCGGCGCCCGGTGGGCCGGACTGAGGAGCGGCCACCTGCCGGTGGTGGAGCGGCCCGCCGCGCTCCGGGACCTGATGCTGGGTTTCCTGGCCGCTCCCGCCGCCGACCCGGCCGGCGAACCCCTCGGTGACACCCCCACCGGCCCCACCACCGGCCGCCCCGCCGGTTCCGCCCTGCCCGCCGCGGCCTGACCGGCCCCGCCGTCCGACGGGAACACCCCACCGGACGGCGGCGTTCGACCGGTCATGCGCATCGGAGAACTCGCCCGGCTGACCGGGGTGTCCAGCCGCCTGCTGCGGTACTACGAGGAACAGGGCCTGCTCGAACCCGCCCGCTCGGCCGGCGGCTACCGCGAGTACGACGAGGGCGACACGATCCGGGTGCGGCAGATCCGGAGCCTGCTGGCCGCGGGTCTGTCCACCAGGGTCATCGCGACCGTCCTCCCCTGCGCGACCGGCCCGATCCCCGCCCTGGAGGCCTGCCCCGACCTGCTCGGCACGCTCCGCGGCGAGCTGGCCGAACTCGACACGCGGATCGCCGAGCTGACCCGCAGCCGGCGGGCCTTGGCCGGCTACCTGGACGCCGCCGGACCGCCGTCGCCCCGGTACGCGGCCGCCTGACCGGCCCGCGCGACCCGTCCTGCCTGACGCCCCCTCAGGTCGGGGCTCCCCGGCGTGCCCTCCCGGCTCTCCCCACGGGAACTGGACATAGTACGACATGCATCCCTTTTTCGATCATGTCGTCGACGCATGTTGTCCGTCCGCCCGCACGCCGCGAGAGGTTCCTCCATGACCAGTCAGCCCCACGAGCCGCCGGACGAACCCGCCGCCACCCTCCCCGTCGACCGGGTGGTGTTCGGGGTCGGCGCGGTCGCGGTGCTCGGGGTCGTCGCCTGGGGCGTCTTCGCCGAGGACTCCCTCGGCCGGACCTCCAGCACCGCCCTCGGCTGGGTGCTGCACAACTTCGGCTGGCTCTTCGTGGTCGCCGCCGACGTCTTCCTGGCCCTGACCGTCCTGCTCGCCTTCAGCCGGTTCGGCCGGATCCGGCTCGGGCGCGACGACGACGAACCGGAGTTCTCCACCCTCGCCTGGGTCGCGATGATGTTCAGCGCCGGCATGGGCATCGGCCTGATGTTCTACGGCGTCGGCGAGCCGCTCCAGCTGTTCGCCGCCCCGCAGCCCGGCTCCGGACTCGAACCGCAGTCGGCGGCCGCCGCCCAGCAGGCACTGGAGTTCTCGCTCTTCCACTGGACCCTGCACCCCTGGGCGATCTACGCGATCGGCGGCCTGGCGCTCGCCTACACCACCTTCCGCAAGGGCCGGGGCAACCGGATCTCCGCCGCCTTCGTCCCGCTGATCGGCGAGCAGGGGGCGAACGGCTGGGCGGGCCGGGCCATCGACCTGCTCGCCGTGTTCGCGACCGTCTTCGGCTCCGCGACCAGCCTGGGCCTCGGCGCCCTCCAGGTGGCCGACGGCCTCGGCTACGTCACCGACGTCGAGAACACCGAGACCACCCAGCTGGTCATCATCGGCGCGCTGAGCGCCGCCTTCGTGCTCTCCGCCTTCTCCGGCGTGCACAAGGGCGTCAAGTGGCTCTCCACCGCGAACGTCGTGCTGGCCTCGCTGATCATGGTCTTCGTCTTCGTGGTCGGCCCGACCGTCTTCGTGCTGGACGCGATCCCCTCGACGGTCGGCGGCTACCTCTCCGACCTGCTCCCGATGGCCACCCAGACCGGCGCCTTCACCGACGAGAACTGGCTCGGCAGCTGGACCATCTTCTACTGGGCCTGGTGGCTCTCCTGGGCACCGTTCGTCGGCACCTTCATCGCCCGCATCTCGCGCGGCCGCACGGTGCGGCAGTTCCTGGTCGGCGTGCTGCTGGTGCCCAGCGGGGCCACCGTCGTCTGGTTCTGCGTGATGGGCGGCACCGCGATCCGGCTGGACAGCACCGGCGCCGCCGACCTCGTCGAGACCATCCCCCAGGGTGCCGAGGCCTCGCTCTTCGAGATGCTGCGCTCGCTCCCGGCCGGTGCGGTGACCAGTGTGATCGCGGTGCTGCTGGTGATGACCTTCTTCATCACCAGTGCCGACTCCGCCTCGCTCGTGCTCGGCTCGCTCTCCAGCCGCGGCTCGCTGCACCCGCGGACCTGGCTGGTGGTCGTCTGGGGCGTCCTGATGGGCGGGGTAGCCGCCGCACTGCTGCTGGCCGGCGGGCTCACCGCCCTGCAGAACGCCACCATCCTGGTCGCGCTGCCCTTCGTCGGGGTGATGCTGATGCTCTGCGTCGCCCTGGTGAAGGAGCTGCGCTCCGACCCGGCCGCCGGACCCTCCCGCTTCCACCCCGCGTACGGCCTGCGGGACGCCGTCCGGGTCGCCGTCGGCGAGGCGCTGGCCGATGCCCGCCGGGGCAACCGGCGTCCGCCGAACGGGTGAGGGCGGTGCCCTGGGGGTGGTCTTCGGATCACCCCCAGGGGTGGTTTGACCTGCGGCATTGCACATGTCGCCCAAGCTGACGCCCAGCTCCCATCCGGACTTCACCCGCACGTAGCGATCGTTAACGCCGCCCTGGAAACCTCCCTGGCATGAACGCCAACCCTCCGGCGACCCTCCAGGATCCGCGCTTCCCCCTGCCCCAGCGCCACCGCCGCTTCCTGGCCTGCGTCGCCGTCGTCTCCTCCGTCGCCCTGGGCACCCTGGGCGTCGGGGCCACCGTCGAGACCGTCCGGCACGGCACCGTCGCGACCGCCACGGCCGTCGTCCGGAAGTAGCCCCGCCCGCCCCTCCACGGCCCGCCCGATCACCGGATCGGCTGCGGGCCTCTCCTGTACCCGCGGCCCCCGTACCCGAGGCCGGCGCCCCGGGGGGCGGAGCGGCCGGACCGGCACCCCTCAGAGCGAGCGGGCGGCCTCCGGACCGGGGCGGGAGTGGCGGCCGGTGCCCGGCGCGGGCAGCAGGTCGGGAGCCGGGGCGTAGCGGGCGGCGGGGGCGCGCAGGAGCCAGCCCGGGGGGCGGGTGCCCCGCGGGGCGGGGGTGATCAGGCCCATGCGGTGGAGCAGGTCGAGGGCGTCGCGGCGCAGCGCGGTGCGGTCGGCCAGGTAGTCGCGGCGCCAGCCGGCGGGCAGGCCGTACTCGTCCGCGATGTCGCCCAGCACGCCGTCTATCAGGGCGTCCGGGACGGGCACGTCACCGCCGGCGTCCTCGCCGGGCAGCGGCCGGACCTCCTCCACCAGCCGCTCGACCAGCAGCAGGGCTGCCTGGGCGGCGGTCCCGGAACCGGACAGGGCGAGGTCGGTGAGCTCCTCGGCCGGGTCGAGGAGGGCGACGCCCTCGGCCCGCTGTTCCACCTCCAGGCCGAGGAACTCGGCGAGCGCGGCGGGGCCGGAGTGCCGGTGCTCCCGCAGCCAGGCGCGCTGCTCCTCGGTGAGGTCGGTGGTCAGCACGGCCGGGTTCTCGGCGAGGCGCCGGCGGACGGCGGTGCCGGGCCCGGCCGCGGCGGCGCGGCGGACGAGATCGGCGGCGTCGTCGGCGAGCGCGGGCGGGCCGGCCGGGACGGCGCGGGCGAGCTCCCGGTCGACCGTCAGGACGCCGGCTCCGGCGGCGTCCGCGCGGTCCCCGGCCAGCTCGGCCGAGGGGTCGGCCACAGACTCCGCAGAGCGGTCGGCGGGGAGCTCGGCGGGGAGGCCGGCCAGCACCTGCCAGTCCGCGAGGACCGCGAGCGCCATGGCGAGGTCCGCCCGGTGCGCGGCGGCCGGGGCGGGGCCCCCTGCGGCCGGGACGGCCGGACCGGGGTCGGCGGCGCGCATCGCGGCCAGCAGCCGCCCCAGCGGGAGCCGCTCCGGCGCGTCGACGAGCAGCGCCAGGGCCAGGGCGAGCTGCGCGTAGCCGCCGGGGGTGAACCGGGCGCCGGTGACGGGGTGTTCGAGGCGGCGGGCGGCGCCGGGGCCCGGGCCCGCCTTGTGCAGACGGGCGTGCCAGGGGCCGACCACCAGGCGGTAGCCGAGCAGGGAGTCGAAGCGCTCGGTGAGCCAGTCGCGGTGACGGCGGATCAGCGGGAACCCGTCGGCGTGCGGTCCGGAGGCGGTGACCAGCGGGTGCGCCAGCAGCAGCCGGGCCGCGATCCGGCGTTCGGCGGCGGTGGTGGCGCCGGAACGATCCTGCGGAACGACGGACGCGGCCCGGGAGAGTTCCGGCTTCCGGTGCCGGCCCGGCCGGCCCGGCTTGGCGCCCGAGAGGACGACGGGCAGCGCGGCGGCGTCCCGGCGGGCCCGCCGCAGACCACCGGCGGCGCGCGGTTCGCGGGCCCGGGCCGGGGCGGGCGTGTGCGCGGTGGGGCCGTGCCACCAGCTGACCTCCGCGCCCTGCCCCGCCGTGAACGGACCGGGCTGGACCGGCACGGTCCGGACCGGGCCGGCCGGGACCGGCACCGGCACGGTGGGCGCGCCGAAGTGACGGGCCGGATAGAGGCCGAAGGAGGCGGCACAGAGGTCGTCGGCGGTGCCGGGGTCGGCCTCGGCGAACCAGCGCGCGAGCCGCAGCAGCCCGGGATCGGGCGAGAGCGCCCCGGCCTGCGGACCGTCAGCTCCCGCCACGGGCGCGGCGGCCGGGCCGACCGGCACATCCGGTCCGGCCGGAGGGACGGGCGGGGCGGACGGAGGGGCGGGCGGGGCGGCCGGGGCCGGCGGGAGCGCCGCGTCCGGATCCGCGGGCCCGGTCCGGAGTACGGCGAGGACGGCGCCGGTGGTGCTCAGCCCCGCCCCGCCCGTGCGCCCGTCCGCCGTGCCACCGGCCGTCCGTGCGGCGCCGGTCGCGTACTCCTGCTGCTTCATGTCGGGGACCAGACTAGACGCTGGGCGCGGCCGACGCTGGCAGCCGGACGACTCGCGGCGACATCCGGCCGCGCGCCGGACGGCCCGTGCCCGGAGCACCGGCGCGCCGCCCGGGCGGGTGCCGGCCCGGCGACGTGTCACCCCGGTGGGACCGTCCGGTCTACGCACCGGTAACAATTTCCTCCGGGCCCCGGGCAGGCCGCCGGTCGCGCCCGGCCCGGGCCGTCCGCCCCGCCGCCCCGCTCCCCCATCGACCCGGAGGACACCGCCGCATGAGCATCCGTACGACCACCCGCACCGTTCTCGGCGGTCGGCTGCGCCCGGCCTCCGCCCTGTTCACCGGCTTCGCCGCCACCTCCGCGGCCCACCTGGGCGCGCTGCTGACCGGGACGCAGCCGCTGCGGCACGCCACCAAGCCCGCCCTGATGCCACTGCTGGCCGCGCACAGCGTCACCAGGGCGGCCGAGGCGGGCCGGCGGGCGCCGCGGCTGCTCGCCCCGGCACTGCTGCTGAGCGCGGGCGGGGACGTGCTGCTCCAGCTCGGCGACGAGACCGCGTTCCTGGCCGGCATGGGCTCGTTCGCGGCGGCGCACGTCTGCTACGTGACGATGTTCGTCGGCCAGGGCGCGCTGACCGACCGCCGGCGCGCGCTGGTGGTCGCGGCGGCCTACGCGACGGCCTGGGTGACCGTGGTGGGCCGGCTCTGGCCGGATCTCGGGGACCTGCGGATCCCGGTGGCCGGATACAGCCTGCTGCTCGCCTCGACGGCGGTCGCCTCGGCCGGGCTGGGCCCGCGCGCCGGGCTGGGCGGGGCGCTGTTCCTGCTCTCGGACACCCTGATCGCCACCAAGCTGGCCAAGTGGCGCGAGCTGCCCGGCCACGAGTTCTGGATCATGGCGACGTACCTCCTGGCGCAGTACCTGCTGGCGAGCGGCGCCCTGCGGGCCGACGCCGCCCGGGCGGAACACGCACCGACGCCCCCCGCCACGCGCCCCACCGACACGCCCACCACCGCCTGACCACCATCAGCCGCGCGCGGAGGGCCGGAGGACCGCCAGGCGCCGGGGCGACGCCCGGACGGGGTTCCGGCGGGCGGACGGCCCACGACGAACACGACAGCCCGGCGGCACCCGTCCGCGGGACCGCGGGCACGACGGTGCCGCCGCACGACGGTGCCGCCGGACGTTCGGTCCGGCGGCACCGTCCGCGGGTCGCGCCCGCGGGGCGGTCCCTCAGGCGGATCCGGCGCCCGCCCGCCGGCGCAGCAGCCAGAAGCCGCCCACGCCGCCCACGACCAGCAGCGCGCCGCCGGCCAGCTCCACCGGGTCGGCCTCGATCGAGCCGCCCAGGCCGGTGTTCACCGCACCGTGCGGGCCCACCTGCTGGCTCCCGGCACCGGACTGCCCGAGCGAACCGGCCCACTCCCCGGCGGCCTCGCTCCACCCACCCAGGCCCGAGGGCGCGGAGCCCGCGGCCCCACCGGCCCCGGCGGCCCCGGCGGAGCCCCCGGAGGTGGACACCGAGACCGTGGTCACCGTGACGTTGGTGGTGAACCCGGCACCGTCCGGGCAGGTCCCGTCGACCTTCTTGTCCCCGCCGCCGTGGTCCGCCAGCCGGGCGGAGCCGGTGTGCCGGCCGTCCGAGCCGAGCGTGAGGGTGGCCGGGCCGCCCTCGAAGGCCGGGGAGTTCGCGGTGATGGTCTTGGCTTCGGGCTTGTCGGACTTCTCGCAGGCGACCGTGACCGTCACGGTCTGGCCCGGTGCGGCCTGGGACGGGCTGACCGAGGCCGCGCCGCCGTTGGCGAGCGCGAGGGGGGCCGTCAGGCCGGTCAGCAGCGTCGCGCCGATCAGGGCGGCGGCGGCCGTACGCGTGGGGCGCATGCCGGAACCTCCGGGATTCTCTCGGGCGCAGCCGGGGACTTGGATGCCCTCGTGATCGAACAACTACACCCGGTCACTCACCGACGCTAGGCACCGCCGTCGCCCCCGGCCACCGCTCTGACCCGTTCGGGGGAGCGGCGGTCGCCCGCCGCCGCCCCCGGCGGCCTCACAGGTCCAGGTCGACGACCACCGGGGCGTGGTCCGAGGTGCCCTTGCCCTTGCGCGCCTCACGGTCGACGTAACTGTCGGTGACGGCGTCCACGAAGGGCTTGTTGGCGTAGGTGAGGTCGATCCGCATGCCCCGGTTCTTCGGGAAGGCCAGCTGGCGGTAGTCCCAGTAGGTGTAGGGGCGGTCGTACTTGAGCGGGCGGGGCACCACGTCGTGCAGTCCGGCCGAGTCGAGGGCGGCCAGCGCGGCCCGCTCGGCGGGGGTGACGTGGGTGAGGCCCTCGAAGGCGGCCACGTCGAAGACGTCGGCGTCGGTCGGGGCGATGTTGAAGTCGCCGAGGACGGCGAACGGGCGCTCGCCGGCCGCGTCCTCCAGCGAGGCCCGGCGCAGCGCCTCCAGCCACTCCAGCTTGTAGCGGTAGTGGGCGTGGTCGACCTCACGGCCGTTGGGCACGTAGACCGACCAGACCCGGACCGGGCCGCAGGTGGCGGCGACGGCGCGCGGCTCGACGTCGGGCAGGAGGGCGTCGTCGGCGAGGTAGCCGGGCTGGTCGGGCAGGTCGCGGACGACGTCGTCGAGGCCGATCCGGGAGACGATCGCCACGCCGTTCCACCGGCCGTTGCCGTGCGCGGCCGTCTCGTAGCCCAGCTCGCGGACGGGCTCGTACGGGAAGGCGTCGGCGGCGCACTTGAGCTCCTGGAGGCAGAGCACGTCGGGCTTGGCGCTCTCCAGCCATTCGAGGAGCTTGGGCAGCCGCGCGGTGACGGAGTTGATGTTCCAGGTGGCGATGCGGACGGTCACGGCGGGCGGCCTTCCCGGTGGCGGTTCGGTACGGAGGGGTGGGCGCCCACCAGGACGCCCACCCCGAATCTACCGAACGGCACCGACAGTCCCGCCCGGCCTCACGGCGCGGGCCGGACCACCGCCGCCGCGCCGCCGCCGCGCCGGACCGCCTCGGCCGCGGCGACCCAGCGGCCGTCCGGCAGCCGCTCGACGCCGGTTGCCGCGCCGATCTCCGGCGTACTGGCGAACACGTGGCCGAGCGCCTCCAGCCGGGCCCGTTCGGGCAGTGCCAGGAAGCCCGGCTCGGCCTGGGTGGCGGCGGTGTTGCGCTGGCTGGCGCGCGGCGCGTCGATCGCCTGCGCGAGGCTCAGCCCCCGGTCCAGCCGGCCGAGCAGCACCTGGAGGGTGGTGGTGATGATGGTCGCGCCGCCGGGCGAGCCGGCCGCCAGCAGGGGCTCGCCGTCGCGCAGCACGATGGTCGGCGAGAGCGAGGAGCGCGGCCGCTTGCCGGGGCCGGGCAGGTTGGGGTCGGGCACCCCGGGGAACAGCGGGGTGAAGCTGAAGTCGGTCAGCTCGTTGTTGAGCAGGAAGCCGCGGCCGGGGACGGTGATGCCGCTGCCGCCGGTCTGTTCGAGCGTCAGGGTGTAGGAGACGACGTTGCCCCAGCGGTCGGCCACGGTGAGGTGGCTGGTGCTCAGGCCCTCGTAGGGCTCGCCGGCGGGCGCCTGGGCGGTGTCCGGGCAGGCGGCGGGGTTGCGCGGGTCCCCGGGGGCGACCGGGCTGGTCAGCGCGCGGTCGGGGCTGATCAGGCAGGCGCGGGAGGCCGCGAAGCGGGCGGAGAGCAGTTCCCGGGCCGGCACGTCGTTGAACGCCGGGTCGCCGACCCAGCGGTTGCGGTCGGCGAAGGAGAGCCGCGAGGCCTCCAGGAAGTGGTGGTAGTACTGGGTGGCGTCGTAGCCGCCGAGGTCGCCGTCCTCCAGGATGCCGAGCGCCTCGCCGACGGTGGTGCCGCCGGAGCTGGACGGGGCGATCGAGTAGACGTCGTAGTCCCGGTAGGCGACGTGGGTGGGCTGCTGACGGCGCACCCGGTAGGCGGCCAGGTCGGTGGCGTCCACCTTGCCGGGGCGGGCGACGCGGCCCGAGGCGGGGTCGACCGGGGGGTGCTGCAGGGTGCGGACGATGTCCTCGCCGATCGCGCCCCGGTAGAGCGCGCCGGTGCCCTCCTTGCCGAGCTGGCGGTAGGTGGCGGCGAGGTCGGGGTTGCGGAAGGTGGAGCCGACGGCCGGGAGCGCGCCGCCGGGCAGGAAGAGCTTCGCGGTGTCCGGGAAGTCCTTGAACCGGGCCTGGTTGAGCGCGGTCTGGTCCTGGAAGGTCTGGTCGACGGTGAAGCCCCGCTCGGCGATCCGCCGGGCGGGTTCGAGCGCCTCACCGAAGCTGCGCCGGCCCCAGAGGCCGACCGCGGTCTCCCAGGTGGCCGGGGAGCCGGGCACGCCGACCGACAGCCCGCTGGTGACGGCGTCGGCGAAGGGCAGCGGCTTGCCGTCCTCCAGGAACAGCGAGGCGTCGGCGGTGCGGGAGGCGGTCTCGCGGCCGTCGATGGTGTGCACCCGGCCGGTGGCGTGGTCGTAGTAGACGAAGTACCCGCCGCCGCCGATGCCGGCCGAGTAGGGCTCGGTGACCCCGAGCGCCGCCGCGACCGCCACCGCCGCGTCCACGGCGTTGCCGCCCTTGCGCAGCACCTCGATACCGGCCGCCGTGGCGTCGGCGTCGACGCTGGCGACCGCCCCGCCCCAGCCCACCGCCTCGGGCACCTTGGCCGGCGGCGGCGCCGCACCGGCGGGTCCGGCGGTGGACCACACCAGGGCGGTGACGAGCAGAAGCGGCGGGGCGATGCGGGCCAGGGCTCTCATCCGGAATCCTCCTGAGTCGACGTCAACTCCGTTGTTTCACAGGAGTCGTGACCCCGACAACAGTGCCGCGGCACTACCAACGGGTAGTTGACGCCGGCCCGCCGCCCGGCGCACCCGGCAGTGGTCCACAGGACACGCCCTAGATCACCGCGCGCTCCACCCGGCGCCGCTTGATGGTGCGGAAGCGGCGGGCGACCTGGCGGGCCAGGTCGGCGGCGCCGACCAGGCCCGCCTCGTTGCCGAGCGCGGCGTGGACGATGACCGCCTCCGGGCGGAAGCCGCGGCCGGTGAGGGTGCGGCGGAAGGTGTCGCGGGCGGGGGCGAGCAGCAGGTCGCCCGCCTCCGAGACGCCGCCGCCGATGACGAAGCGGCCCGGGTCGAGGGCGGCGGCCAGGTTGGCGATGCCGACCCCGAGCCAGGTGCCGACCTCGTAGAGCAGCTCGGTGGCGGTCGGGTCGCCGGCCCGGGCGGCCTCGGTGACCAGCGGGCCGGTGATGGACTCGACGGCGCCGCCCGCCCGGGCCAGCAGCGGCTGGACGACCGGGGACTCCTCGGCGACCAGTTCGCGGGCGTCGCGCACCAGTGCGTTGCCGGAGGAGTACTGCTCCCAGCAGCCCCGGTTTCCGCACGGGCAGCGGTGCCCGCCGGGCACCACCTGCATGTGCCCGAACTCCCCGGCCAGCCCGTACCTGCCCCGGTCCACGAAGCCGTCGCGGACGACCGCGCCCCCGATGCCGGTGCCGAGGGTGAGCATCACCATGTGCTCCTCGCCGCGGCCGGCGCCGAAGCGCCACTCGGCCCAGGCGGCGGCGTTGGCGTCGTTCTCGACGATCACCGGGAACCGCAGCCGGGCGCTGAGCGCGTCCCGCAGCGGTTCGCCCCGCCAGTTGAGGTGCGGGGCGAACAGCACCGTGGAGCGGTCGGCGTCGACCCAGCCGGCCGCGCCGATGCCGACCGCGTGGACGTCGTGCCGGTCGGCGAGCTCCAGCACCAGCTCGACGATGACGTCCTCGACCACCTTGGCGCTCTTGGACTTGTCGGGCGTGTCGGTGCGCAGCTTCTCCAGGACCTTGCCCTCGCCGTCGACCACGCCCGCGACCACCTTGGTGCCGCCGATGTCGACGCCGATGGTCGGCAGCCGCAGCAGGCCGGCGGGCAGTGCCCGGCGGCGGCGCTCGGCGCGCGGCCCGAGGCCGAGCAGGGTGGGCAGGACCGGCGGCCGGTTGCCGCCGTGGGGGCTGGTCACGGCTGCGGACGCTCCTCTGCTGAGTCGGGGGTGGGGTCGGCCGCGCCCGGGCCCGCGGGCCGGGCCAGCTCGTGGGAGAGCTCGGCGAGGTCGGAACCGCCGGCCATCTCGGTGGTCAGCTGTTCGAGGCCGATCTCCGCCCGGGGGTGGCTGCCGGCCATCCGGCCCCGCTTCAGCAGCGTGAAGTGGTCGCCGACCAGGTACGCGTGGTGCGGGTTGTGGGTGATCAGCACGACGCCGAGGCCGGCGTCCCGGGCGGCGGTGACGTACTTGAGCACCACCCCGGACTGCTTGACGCCGAGCGCGGCGGTCGGCTCGTCCAGGATGAGCACCCTGGCGCCGAAGTGCACGGCGCGCGCGATGGCCACGCACTGGCGCTGGCCGCCGGACAGGGTGCCGATCGGGCGGTCGACGTCGGGCAGGTCGATGCCCATGTCGGCCAGCGCCCGCCGGGTGGTGGCGCGCATGCCGTCGGCGTCGAGCCGCAGCCCGCCCCAGCGCTTGCGCCCCTGCTCGGAGCCGAGGAAGAAGTTCCGCCAGACGGGCATCAGCGGCACCACGGCGAGGTCCTGGTAGACGGTGGCGATGCCGAGGTCCAGGGCCTGGCGCGGGGAGTCGAGGCGGACCTCCTCGCCGGCCACCGTGAAGGTGCCCTCGTCGTGGCGGTGCAGCCCGGCAATGATCTTGATCAGGGTGGACTTCCCGGCGCCGTTGTCGCCGAGCACGCAGCTGATCTCGCCGGCCCGCAGGGTCAGCGAGACGTCCTCCAGGGCGCGGACCGTGCCGTAGGTCTTCCCCACGCCGGTCAGCGAGAGCAGTTCGGCCGGCGGGGCGGCCGGGGTCGGCGAGGTCATCGGGGCCCCCGTTCGGCGCGGCGCTTGACCAGGGAGTTGAGCAGGGCGGCGAGCAGCAGCATCGCACCGAGGAAGAACTTGAACCAGTCCGGGTTCCACTGGGCGTAGATGATGCCCTTGCTGACCATGCCGAAGATCAGCGCGCCCAGCGCGGAGCCGACGACCGAGCCGTAGCCGCCGGTGATCAGGCAGCCGCCGATCACCGCCGCGACGATGTAGATCAGCTCGTTGCCGACGCCCTCGCCGGACTGCACGGTGTCGAAGGAGAACAGCAGGTGCTGGCCGAGCACCCAGGCACCGAAGCCGACGAAGAGGTAGAGCACGGTCTTCGTCCGGGCGACCGGGACGCCGACCGCACGGGCCGCGGCGGCGTCCCCGCCGACCGCGAAGACCCAGTTGCCGAACCGGGTGCGCAGCAGCACCCAGCTGCCGACCAGCAGCAGGCCGAGCCACCACCAGACGGTGGCCTTGATCGTCAGCCCGCCGACGGTGACCTCCGAGGCGAACAGCCAGCGGCAGGAGGCGAAGCCCTCCATGTCCGAGATCGGCTTGGTGGAGACGGTGCCGGAGACCAGCTTGGTCACGCCGAGGTTGGCGCCGGTCAGCATCAGGAAGGTGCCGAGGGTGACGATGAAGCTCGGCAGCCTGGTACGCGCGAGCATCCAGCCGTTGAACAGGCCGACCGCCAGCGTGACGGCCAGCGAGACCAGCACGCCCACCCAGGTCACCGCGGTGAGCTGGTAGGAGACCATCGACGAGGTCAGCGCGGCGGTGGTGACCAGGACGCCGGCCGAGAGGTCGAACTCGCCGCCGATCATCAGCAGTGCGACCGGGACCGCCATGATCCCGATGGTGGAGGCCGCGTACAGCACGGTGCCCAGCGAGGAGACCCGCAGGAAGGGCTCGGCGACGACGGCGAAGACCAGGAAGACGGCGGCGGCCGCGATCAGCGCGCCCAGCTCGGGGCGGCCGGCCAGCCGGCGCAGCGCGGCCGGGCGCGCGCGCTCCTGGACGAGGACGTCCGGGGTGCTCACCTGGTCCCCCTCGCCACGTACTCGGCGAGCGCGTCCGCGTTCTCCCCGGTGAGGATCTGCGGTCCGGTGGCCACCGGCCTGCCGCCGCCGAGCATGTTCAGGTTGTAGCGGTAGAGCCAGAGCAGGTCCACGCCCTCGTAGCCCTGGAGGTACGGCTGCTGGTCGACGGCGAAGCCGACGGTGCCCGCCTTGAGCCCGGACACCACCTGCGTGCCCAGGTCGAAGGTGTCGAGCTCGACCGGGCGCCGGGCGTCCTGGATCGCCTGCAGCCCGGTGGCGGCCATCGGGCCGGAGAGGGTGAGCACGGTGTCGATCGCCGGGTCGGCCTGGAGCTTGGCGGAGACCGCCGCGCGGGCGTCGGGCATGTTGACGCCGTCGACGTAGAGCACCTGGAAGGCGCCGCCGGCCCGGCCCTGGGCGCCGGAGCAGCGCTGCTCCTGGCCGACGTTGCCCTGCTCGTGGATGACGCAGAGCACGTTCTTGCGGCCGCGGGCGGCCAGCTCGGCGCCGGCGGCCTGGCCGGCGGTGGTCTCGTCCTGGCCGATGTGGGTGAGCGCGCCGAACCTGGCGGAGTACTCCTGGCCGGAGTTGACGGTGATCACGGGGATGCCGGCGGCCCTGGCCTTGCCGAGCACGTCGGCCATCGCGTCGCCCTTGGCGAGGGTGACCAGCAGGCCGTCGACCTTCTGGTCGATGGCGGCCTGGACGAGCTGGACCTGGTTCTGGGTCTGCGCGTCGTTGGAGTACAGGAAGGTGATGTTGTCCTTGGCCGCGGCCTGCTCGGCGCCCTTGCGCACGGTGTCCCAGAAGGCGTCGCCGGCGCCCGCGTGGGTCACCATGGCGACCTTCCAGCGCGGGGTGGTGACGGCGCCGCCGGCGGCGGCCGAGGCCTTGGCGCGGGCCTCCTCGGCGCGTCTGCCTCCGGTGCTGCTGCAGCCGGCGACGGCGACCGTCAGGGCCAGGACGGCCAGGGCGGCGGCGCCGGGCCGGAGCCGGCGGACGGGACTCATGCGGGTTGTGCTCATCCCCATAGTCTCGCTTCCCGGTGGACGCGCGTTCGCACCGCCTCGCCCGGCGGGGCGATCCGTCCGGACGGTATCGTGCCCTGCCGGGGATTCCCGGGAGCCCGCCGGGCACGACGTCCGGGCAGAGCCTGCCAGGGTGGCAGACTGGGGCGGACCCGAAAAAGGGACTTCACTGAAACGTGATGTTCCTCTCAGGTTTCACACAGATTCGGACGGCAACCGATCCCCGTTCCAGGCCGTCCGATGTCATTGAGGTGGCGTTCCGGGCGAGTGGGGCCCGGGCGGCTTCGAACCCGGATACGAGAACTTCATGCAACTGACAGGTACGCCATTCTTCATCTGCACGGTCATCCTCGTGCCGGTCTCCATCGCGGTGGCGATGTGGTTCTGGGGCCGGGTCAGGGGACCCGAGCCGCTGCGCGTCCTGTCCAGGCTGGCGATGATCGTGTTCTGCCAGGCCACCGCCGTGGTCATGGTCTTCGTCATGGTCAACAACGCCAACCTCATCTACGGCAACTGGGACGACCTGCTGGGCACCGGCAACCACGTGCGCGCGGTGCCCGCCGTGCCGCCGCTCGACGCGGCCGCGGGCGGCCGCAGCACGGCACCGCCGGCCGGCGGCGGCGGGGGCGGTGCCCCGGCGGCCGACGCCGCGCACCCGCCGGCCAACAAGGTCCAGCAGGCGTTCCGCGGTGTCGACGACCCGAAGGTGCCGAACGACGTCCAGAAGACCGACCTCAAGGGTCAGCTTTCCGGCGTCGACGGCGAGGTGCTGGTCTGGCTGCCGCCGCAGTACAACGACCCGGCGCACAAGGACAGGAAGTTCCCGGTGGTGGAGCTGATCCCCGGCTACCCGGGCTCCTCCTCCACCTGGTACGGCACGCTCAAGGTGTCCGAGCAGCTGAAGCCGCTGATGCAGCAGGGCAAGGTCGCCCCGTTCATCCTGGTCTCGCCGCGCACCCTGCTGCTGGGCAACCGCGCCGACGCCGGCTGCACCGACGTGCCGGGCAAGGTCAACGCGGACACCTGGCTGACCCGGGACGTCCCGCAGATGATCCTGGACAACTTCCGGGCCGACCCGTCCGCCGACCGCTGGGCGATCGCCGGCTACTCGGCCGGTGCCCACTGCGCCTCGAAGCTGTCGCTCGCCCACCCGAACCGCTACCGGGCCGGGGTCAGCCTCTCCGGCTACAACGACCCGGCGAAGGAGGCCGACTCGCTGGTCGGCAAGGACGCGAAGCTGCGCGAGGCCAACAACCCGGTCACCATCGTGAAGGGCGCCGCCCAGCCGCCGAAGGTCGCGCTGTACGTCTCCGGCAACAAGGGCGACGGCTACGAGGACGGCCAGGCGATCGCCGCCGCGGCGAAGGCGCCCACCACCGTCCAGGTCGTCGAGACCACCGGCCCGCACTCCAGCGACGTCTGGAAGGACATGGTGCCGAGCGTCTTCGAGTGGCTGACCGGCGTCATCCCGGTCCAGTAGCGCACACGGCTCCGTGTCCCCCGTACGTTCTGCGGGCACCGCGAACCCGGCGTCGGGCCCCGGCCGGGCCGTGCGCCGCGACCGCGGCGCGGTGATGGTGG
>NZ_JBHJRC010000107.1:0-25169 GCF_042261735.1 Kitasatospora sp. NPDC056327
GGGCCGCACCGCGGGGGTGCGGCCCGGCGCCCGTCCGGGTCGGGGAGGACGGCTCAGCCCCGGGGCGCGACCAGGAAGGAGTCGACCAGCGGCCGCACCCCGTCCTGCCCGTAGACCGTGTGGCCCATCAGGTCCACGGTGTGCAGCCGTCCGCGCGGGAAGGCCGCCGCCATCCGGCGCGCGCCCGGCAGGGGCGTCGCCACGTCATGGGTGGCGCTGACCACCAGGACGGGCGGCAGCGGCCCGGGCGCCTGGGCGGGCCGGGGCTCGGGCGGCACGGTCCAGCCCTGGCAGCCGAGCACCTTGTCCAGCTGGTAGACGCTGACCCGGACGTGCGGGGCGGCCCTCGCCACCCGTTCCCGCAGGGCCCGGTACTCGGCGAAGTCGCGGATCCGGAGGTCGAAGTCCCGGCACATCACCAGCTGGTCCGGGCGGCCGGAGAAGGAGGGCAGCCACACGGCCGTCCCCCGCCCCGTCTCCACCGCGGCCAGCTGCTCCGCGGCCTGCTCCGGGCCCCACCACTTCAGCAGGACGGCGAGCAGGCCGGAGAGCCGGTCGGCGTCGACCGGCGCGCTCGTCGGCCCGTCCGGCCCCGGCTCGCGCAGGGTTCCGGCGTCGGCGCGGGCGAACAGCCCGTCCACGACGGCCGTCAGGTCACGGCCGTGGAGCGCGCAGGCCGGAGCCGTCGCGCACCAGTCGGCGAGCCGGCCGAGGCTGCTCTCCAGCGTGAGGCTGCTGGCGGTGATGACGCGCTCCGCGTCGGGACGGTCCGGGTCCAGCGCGCCGTCCATGACCATCGCCCGCAGCCGCCCCGGGAACAGCCTGGCGTAGCGCTCGCCGAGCAGGGTGCCGTAGGACTGGCCGAGGTAGCTGATCCGGTGCTCGCCGAGGGCCGCGCGGATCGCGTCCATGTCCCGGGCCACGCTCGTGGTGTCCATGTGGGCGGCCAGCGGCCCCGACCGGCGCAGGCACTCGGCGGCGAGCCCGGCGTTGCGGGCCCGCAGCCGCTCGAAGTCCGCGGCGTCCCGGGGCCGGAACGCCTCCTCGTCGGGTGCCCCGGCGCAGGAGGCCGTTCCGCTGCGCGCCAGGCCGCGCGGGTCGAACCCGACGATGTCGAAGCGCTGCCGCAGCTCGGGGGCGAACTTGCCGAGCCACGGGTGGTCGCCGTAGATCGCGTCGTCGCTGCCGGGGTTCCCCGGTCCGCCCGGGTTCGACAGGAGGACGCCGATCCGCCGGGCGGGGTCGGTGGCGGGGCGGTGGGCGACGAACACCCCGGTGCTGGGACCGTTCGGCCGCGCCCAGTCCACCGGCACCCGGAGGATTCCGCAGCGCACGCCCGGGGTCGGCTCCGGGAAGGGCTCACGGGCGGGGCAGGGACCCCAGTCGATCCGCGCCGCCGCCGCGGCGCCGGGTTCCTCCGCCGCGGCCGCACCGGGGAGGGCCAGGACCGCGACGCAGGCGGCGAGGGCCAGGAGGACGGCCAGGAGGCGCCGGGACCGGGCCGGAAGGGGGTGGTACCGATGTCTTCTCATGCCCCCGAACAACCCGCCGGGGGCGCCCCGGGGTTGCGCCCCGCACCCCGGCGGTGCCCGATGAGGCAGCCCCGGCGCATCATCAGTCCCCTTGTACCACAGGGCCGTTGACCACCGGCGGGAGGTCGCGCGGGGGCGTCCGGCGGGGCCGGGCGCCCAACGCCGCGCGCCGATGCGACGCGAATCGTCGGACAAGCCCTAGGGTGCGGCCCGTGGACCCCAATCACTACCGGTTCCGCGGCGTGTGGCACCTCGCCGCGCCGCCCGGCGCGGTGTTCCGGGCGCTCGCCGACGTCGCCGGCTACCCGCGCTGGTGGCCGGAGGTCCGCGCCGTCCGGGAGACCGGGCCGGACAGCGGCGAGGTGCTGGTCCGCGCGCTGCTCCCCTACCGGCTGGTCATCGGGCTCACCGCCGTCCGGAAGGACGCCGCCGCCGGGGTGCTGGAGGCGGCCATGCACGGGGACCTCACCGGCTGGTCCCGCTGGACGGTCGACGGGGACGGCGCGGGCGGCAGCCGGGTGCTGTTCGAGGAGGACACCCGCCCGGCCAGGGCTCTGCTGCGCCGCCTGGCGCTGCCCGCCCGGCCGCTCTTCCGGGCCAACCACGCGGTGATGATGCGGCGCGGCCGGCGTGGTCTGGCGGCGTACCTGAACGGGGCGGAACCGGGGGAGGAACGGTTCGGCACCCGAACCGTGTGAACCCGACCCGCCGGGGCCGGGAGGGCGGCCGGATCCCACTGCCCGGCGGCCGGATATCGCCGCCCGGAAGCCGATCTCACCCGTTCGCACGGCCCTGACCAGCGGTGGTCCGCCTTGACCCGATGTTTGCGCGGCGCCTTCGCATGGTCCGTAGCAGACTGGGCAAGGTAGACCGGGCCGTAACCCTGTCCCGAGGATGGTGAGAGTCCGGTGATACCCGTTCGACCGACCAGTCCACCCGACCGGCAGAGCGCAGCGCCGCCCGACGACGCGGTGACCCCGCTCACCGAGTCGGCCGCGCGCAGCCACGTGGCGGGCGTCTGCTTCAAGATCGGACCTCCCCGACTCGTCGGCGTCGAGGTCGAGTCGTTCGTCCACGACGACCGATGTCCCACCCGACCGGTTCCCCCCGAACAGCTGCACGCCGCACTGGACGCACTACCGCTCGGCGGCCCCGACGGGACCTCGCTCCCCTCCGGCGCCCGCCTCACCCTCGAACCCGGCGGACAGGTCGAGCTCAGCTCCTCGCCCGCCGAAGGCCTCACCACCTGCGTCGCCGACACCCGGCGCGACCTCGCCGCCCTGCGGGCCGCCTTCGCCGCCCGGGGCCTGCGCCTCACCGGGACCGGAACCGACCCGCTGGCCCGCCCCCGCCCCATGGTGCTGGACCACCCGCGCTACCGCGCGATGGAGCGGTTCTTCGACTCGGCCGGCCCCTGGGGCCGGATCATGATGACCGGCACCGCCTCCCTCCAGGTCTGCCTGGACGCCGGGGCCGAGGGCGGCCCGCAGGCGATCGCGCGCCGCTGGCGCCTCGCCCACCGGCTCGGCCCGGTGCTGGTCGCCGCGTTCGCCAACTCGCCGCTGCTGGACGGCCGCCCCACCGGGCACCGGTCCACCCGGCAGACCGTCTGGTCCCGGATGGACCCCACCCGCACCCTCGCCCCCGGACCCGACCACGGCGACCCCCGCGAGGCGTGGGCCCGGTACGTGCTGGACGCCGAACTGCTCTGCGTGCGCCGCGACGACGGCCGGCCGTGGACGGCGCCGGCCGGACTCACCTTCCGCGCCTGGCTGCGCGGCGGCGGCGAGCAGCCCCCCACCCTGGCCGACCTCGACTACCACCGCACCACGCTGTTCCCGCCGGTCCGCCCGCAGGGCCACCTGGAGCTGCGGATGATCGACGCCCAGCCCGGCGACGGCTGGGTCGTGCCGACCGCCCTGGCCACCGCACTGCTGGACGACCCGCTCGCCGGGGACGCCGCGCTCGCCGCCCTGGAGCCGCTGGAGGCGGCCGCCGACGGCCCGCGGGCGCCGCGCAGCGACGTCTGGCGCCGGGCCGCCACCCTGGCCACGTCCGACCCCGAGCTGCGCCGCGCCACGCTGGCCTGCTTCGCCGCGGCCGACGCCGCACTGGGCCGGCTGCCCGGGGCGGAGCCGCTGCGTGCCGCCCTCGCCGCCTTCGCCGAGCGCTACCCGGCGCGCGGCCGCTGCCCGGCCGACGACCAGCTGGACGCCCTGCGCTCCGGCACCCGACGCACTCTCCCGGAGGAGGCCGCACCATGACCGCCGACGCCCGTGACGCCGGGACCGCCCGCGACACCGCCACCGCCCGCGACACCGCCACCGCCCGCGGCACCGCCACCGCCCGCGGCACCGCCGCCGCCTCCGGGGGCACGCCGCCGCCGGAGTCCCTCGCCCCGGAAGCCCTGCGCGAGGCGATCGCCGCCGAGCTGCTGGCCGCCCGCGCCCGCACCGCCGCGCTCACCGACTGCGTCGAGGAGCGCGACCTCACCGCCCAGCACTCCCCGCTGATGTCGCCGCTGGTCTGGGACCTCGCGCACATCGGCAACCAGGAGGAGCTCTGGCTGCTGCGCAACATCGGCGGCCGGGACCCGATGCACCCGGAGATCGACCCGCTCTACGACGCGTTCGAGCACCCCCGCGCCGAGCGGCCCGCCCTCCCCCTGCTGCCCCCCGCCGAGGCCCGCGCCTACGCGGGCGAGGTCCGCGGCCGGGTGCTCGACCTGCTCGCCGCCAGCCCGCTGGAGGGGGCGCCACTGCTGGACGCCGGATTCGCCTTCGGCATGATCGCCCAGCACGAACAGCAGCACGACGAGACGATGCTGATCACCCATCAGCTCCG
This sequence comes from Kitasatospora sp. NPDC056327, assembly GCF_042261735.1. Lineage (NCBI taxonomy): Bacteria > Bacillati > Actinomycetota > Actinomycetes > Kitasatosporales > Streptomycetaceae > Kitasatospora > Kitasatospora sp. NPDC056327. The sequence goes on from NZ_JBHJRC010000107.1 coordinate 4,377, forward strand.
CAGGGGCGAGCCCGCACTGGCCGCTCCCCCGCCGCCGCCCGCCCCGGCGGACGCCGCCGCGCTGCCCGCCGAGGTACTGGTCCCGGCCGGCCCGTTCACCATGGGCACCGACACCGAGCCCTGGGCGCTGGACAACGAACGCCCGGCCCACCGGGTCGAGTTGCCCGCCTACCGGCTGGACACCACCCCGGTCACCAACGGCGCCTACCTGCGTTTCATGGCGGACGGCGGCTACGACGAACCGCACTGGTGGACGCCCGAGGGGTGGGCGCACCGCCGCACCGCCGGACTGACCGCGCCGCTGTTCTGGCGGCACGAGGACGGCCAGTGGCTGCGCCGTCGGTTCGGTGTCCTGGAGCCCGTGCCGCTCGACGAGCCGGTGCTGCACGTCAGCTGGTACGAGGCGGACGCCTACGCCCGGTGGGCCGGCCGCCGGCTGCCGACCGAGGCCGAGTGGGAGAAGGCGGCCCGGCACGACCCGGCGACCGGCCGCTCGCGCCGCTACCCGTGGGGCGACGGCGCGCCGGGCCCCGAGCACGCCAACCTGGGCCAGCGGCACCTGCGCCCGGCCCCGGCCGGCAGCTACCCGGACGGCCAGTCCCCTTACGGGGTGCGGCAGTTGATGGGTGACGTGTGGGAGTGGACGGCCAGCGACCTGCACCCCTACCCGGGCTTCCGGGCGTGGCCGTACCGGGAGTACTCGGAGGTCTTCTTCGGGCCCGAGTACAAGGTGCTGCGCGGCGGCTGCTTCGCGGTGGCGCCGGTCGCCTGCCGGGGCACCTTCCGCAACTGGGACTACCCGGTGCGCCGGCAGATCTTCTCCGGGTTCCGCACCGCCGCCGACGCCGGCGACGGGTCCGGAGGCGGACCCGCGGGCGCACCGGGGCGCGGCGCCGGGCGCGGGGGCTCCGCCGCCACGGAGGCCGGCTGATGTGCCGGCACCTCGCCTACCTGGGCGAGCCGGTGGCGCCCCGGGCCCTGCTGGTGGAGCCGCCGTCCGGCCTCTACCGGCAGTCCTGGGCGCCCCGCCTGCAGCAGTACGGCACGGTCAACGCGGACGGCTTCGGCCTCGGCTGGTACGCGGACGGCGACGAGGTGCCGGCCCGCTACCGCCGGGCCGGGCCGGTCTGGGCGGACGCCTCGTTCGCCGACCTCGCCCGGGTCCTGCGCACCCGGGCGCTGCTGGCGGCCGTCCGCTCGGCCACCGAGGGCTGCGCGGCGGGCGAGGAGGCGGCGGCGCCGTTCGCCGCCGGGCGCTGGCTGTTCAGCCACAACGGGGCTCTGGCCGGCTGGCCGGAGCGGACCGGCGCGCTCGCCGCACAGCTGCCGCCGCAGGAGCTGCTCGGGCTGGTGGCGCGCACCGACTCGGCGCTGCTGTGGGCGCTGGCGCTGCACCGCCTGCGCGCGGGCGCCGGGCTGGGCGAGGCGCTGGCCGACACCGTCGCCGAGGCCTCCGCGCACACCACCGGGCGGATCAACCTGCTGCTGACCGACGGCCGGGAGATCGCCGCGACCACCTGGGGCGACACCCTGCACCACCGCACGGTGCCCGGGCGGGGCGTGCTGGTCGCCTCCGAGCCCTCCGACGACCACCCCGGCTGGACGGCCGTGCCGGACCGGTCGCTGCTGCTGGCCGGTCCCGACGGGGTGACCGTCAAACCGCTCTGAGCGCGGCCTCCCGAGGCCGCCCGGGCTTCTCGTCTCTTCACTTCCTGAACAGAGGATCCATCTGTCATGAGCACTTTTGATCTCACCCGGCTGCTGCCCGCCGACCACTTCAGCACGGCCCTGCGGCAGGACGTCCAGACCGGCCTGACCGCCGAACCGAAGTCGCTGCCGCCCAAGTGGTTCTACGACGCGCGGGGCAGCGAGCTGTTCGAGGAGATCACCCGGCTGCCGGAGTACTACCCGACCCGGGCCGAGCGGGCGATCCTCACCGCCCGGGCCGGCGAGATCGCCGCCGCCACCCGGGCCCGCACCCTGGTCGAGCTCGGCTCGGGCTCCTCCGAGAAGACCAGGCTGCTCCTGGACGCGCTGCGCGACCTGGGCACCCTGGAGACGTACGTGCCGGTGGACGTCAGCGAGAGCGCGCTGACCGCGGCCGGCGAGGCGCTCGCCGGCGAGTACCCGGGGCTCGCGGTGCACGGGGTGCTGGCGGACTTCACCGCCCGGCTCGGCCTGCCCCCGGCGGGCGGTCCGCGCCTGGTCGCCTTCCTCGGCGGCACCCTCGGCAACCTGCTGCCCGCCGAGCGGGCCGGCTTCCTGCGCGGACTGCGCGCCGCGCTCGACCCGGGCGACTTCCTGCTGCTCGGCACCGACCTGGTGAAGGACCCGGCGGTGCTGGTCGCCGCGTACGACGACGCGGCCGGGGTGACCGCCGAGTTCAACCGCAACGTGCTGAACGTGCTCAACCGGGAGCTGTCGGCCGACTTCGACCCGGACGCGTTCGCGCACGTGGCGCACTGGGACGCCGAGCGGGAGTGGATCGAGATGCGGCTGCGCTCGCTGACCGACCAGACCGTGAAGATCCCCGCGCTGGACCTGCCGGTGCACTTCGAGGAGGGCGAGGAGCTGCGCACCGAGGTGTCGGCGAAGTTCCGCCGGGAGCGGGTCGCCGAGGAGCTGGCGGCGGCCGGGATGCAGTTGGCCGCCTGGTGGACGGACGAGCAGGGGCGGTTCGGGCTCTCGCTGGCCCGGCCCGCCGAGTAGGACGGCCCGCGGCCCGCGGCCCGCGGCCCCCGGCTGCGGGCCGCTCGGCCCCCGCACCCTAGCGCCCCGGCGCCGCGCGCGGGGGCCGAATCCGCCACTCCCTGCGGTGGTCCGGCCGGCTCCGGTATCCCTTTCCGGCAGGAGGGATGTCCTTGATCTTCGACCGGCTTCGCACCCGCAGCAGCCGCCCCGAGCGCGGCCCGCGCCGATCCGCCGCCACCGCGTCCGGCGGCGGCTGCCCCTACTCGCACGCCCACGTCCACGGCCATCTGGTGCCGGAGGAGGACCCGGAACCGTCCGCGCCGGAGGCCGGCCCCGGCCCGGGGCCCGGCACCGACGACGGCGCACACTTCACCGACCCCCGGGAGGCCGCCGCCTTCGTCCGGCAGTTCCACGCCGAACAGCCCGCCGCCGGCGCCCCGGAGGAACGGATACGCGCCGTCCTCGACGAGATCGACCGCACCGGCACCTACGAGCACACCCCCGCCGAGCTCGCCCACGGCGCCCGGCTCGCCTGGCGCAACGCCGCCCGCTGCATCGGCCGGCTGTACTGGCGCAGCCTGGTGGTGCGTGACCTGCGCCACCTCTCCTGCGCCGACGACATCGCCGGCGAGTGCTTCGCCCACCTGCGCACCGCCACCAACGGCGGACGGATCCGCCCGGTCGTCTCGGTGTTCGCCCCCGACCGGCCCGGCCGTCCGGCCGCCCGCGTCCTCAACCAGCAGCTCGTCCGCTACGCCGGCCGGCCCGGCCCGGACGGCCGGTGGACCGGTGACCCGGCCGGGGCGCAGCTCACCGCCCGGGCCCGGGACCTCGGCTGGAAGGGCGGCGGGGAACCGTTCGAGGTGCTGCCGCTGCTCGTCCAGGAACGGGCCGGTGAGCGCCCCGAGTGGTACGAGCTGCCGCAGGACACCACCCTGGAGGTCCGGCTCTCCCACCCCGGCCACCCGTGGTTCGCCGAGCTGGGGCTGCGCTGGTACGCGGTGCCGGCGATCAGCGACATGACGCTGGAGATCGGCGGCGTGCGCTACCCCACCGCGCCGTTCAACGGCTGGTACATGGGGACCGAGATCGGTGCCCGCAACCTGGCCGACGCCGACCGCTACGACATGCTGGCCACCGTCGCCGGCCGGCTCGGCCTGGACACCTCCAGCGACCGCACGCTCTGGCGGGACCGCGCGCTGGTGGAGCTGAACGTCGCGGTGCTGCACTCCTTCGAGCAGGCCGGGGTGACCATGGCGGACCACCACACCGAGTCCCGCCGGTTCCTCCGGCACATCGCGCAGGAACGGCGGCTCGGACGGCCGACGCCCGCCGACTGGAGCTGGATCGTGCCCCCGGTCTCCGGCGGGCTGACGCCCGTCTACCACCGGTACTACGACCCGGTGGACCCCGCGCTGCGCCCGGCGTTCGTGGCCCGTGAACCCTGGTGACCCGGCGGCCCCGGAGCCGGCTCCGGCCGCGGGCCCGGCTCCGGCTCCGGCTCCGGCGCCGGCCCGGCTCCCCGCTGCGGCCGCTGCTCCAGCCGCTCGAAGCGCAGCACCAGCCCCTCCAGGAGCGCCTCCAGCCCCGTCTCGAAGGCGCCCTCGTCGACGGCCGCCCGGTGCTCGGCCAGCCGGTGCGCCTCACCGAGGTTCGGGTAGTCGGCCGCGTCGTACACCCCGGCGTCCTCCGGGAAGCCCGCCGCGAACGAGGCCAGCGCCGAGCCGGTGACGAAGTACCGCATCAGCGCGCCGATCCTGGTCGCCTGCCCGCGCGGCCAGCCCGCCTCGACCAGGCAGCCGAAGACGGCGTCGGCCAGCCGCAGCGCGTTCGGCCGGCGCCCCGGGCCCTGGGCCAGCACCGGGACGATGCGGGGGTGGGCGGCGAGCGCCGCCCGGTAGGAGCGGGCCCAGTCGCGCAGCGCCCCGGGCCAGGGCGCACCGGCCGCGAACATCGACAGGTCGACCTCGCCCATCACCCCGTCGACCACCGCGTCCAGCAGCTCGTCCTTGGTGGCGAAGTGGTTGTACAGGGACGGCCCGCTCACCGACAGCTCACGGGCCAGCCGGCGGGTGGAGAGCGCGGCCAGGCCCTCCTCGTCGACCAGTCGCAGCGCGGCGCCGACGATGCGCTCGCGGCTGAGCAGGGGGGTGCGCGGGCGGGGCATCGGCGCGGTTCCTCCGGGGGTGCGGACACGGGTGGCGCCGGCCGGTGGTGCCGACGGGTGGTACGGGTACGGCCGGGCGGGTGGGCCCGGTGCGGGCCGGGGCCGATTCTGACAGGTCCCCCTTCCCAGCGGGGCCCGGCCGGGGCTACAGTCCCCCCGTAAAACTTGCAGCGCTAGTTTAATCGGACGGATCGCCCATGGATCTGGAACTCTCCGAGGAACAGGCCGCCGTCCGCGCGCTCGCGGCCTCCTTCACCGACCGCGAGATCGTCCCGCACGCCGCCGCGTGGGACCGCGCGGAGTCGGTCGACCGCGCGATCGTCGGCCGGCTCGGCACGCTCGGGTTCCTCGGCCTGACCCTCCCCGAGGAGTACGGCGGCAGCGGCGGCGACCACCTCGCGTACTGCCTCGTCCTGGAGGAGCTGGGCCGGGGCGACTCCGCCGTGCGCGGCATCGTCTCGGTCTCGCTCGGCCTGGTCGCCAAGTCCGTCAACGCCTACGGCACCGAGGCGCAGAAGCGGCACTGGCTGCCCCGGCTCACCTCGGGCGAGGCACTCGGCTGCTTCGCCCTCACCGAACCCGGCACCGGCTCCGACGCCGCCAACCTCACCACCCGGGCCGTGCGCGACGGCGACTCCTGGCTGATCAGCGGCACCAAGACCTTCATCACCAACGGCACCTGGGCCGACGTCGCCCTCGTCCTCGCCCGCACCGGCGGGCCCGGCCACCGGGGCATCACCGCCTTCCTCGTCCCCACCGGCCTGCCCGGCGTCACCCGCCGCGAGATCCACGGCAAGCTCGGCCTGCGCGGCCAGGCCACCGCCGAACTCGTCCTCGACGCCGTCCGGGTGCCCGACGACGCCCGGCTCGGCGAGGCCGGCAAGGGCTTCACCGTCGCCATGGCCGCCCTCGCCAAGGGCCGGATGTCGGTCGCGGCCGGCTGCGTCGGCATCGCCCGCGCCTGTCTGGAGGCCGCCGTCCGCCACGCCGGCGAGCGCGAGCAGTTCGGCGTGCCGATCGCCTCCCACCAGCTGGTCCAGCAGCTGCTCGCCGGGATCGCCGTGGACGTCGAGGCGGCCCGGCTGCTCACCTGGAAGGTCGCCGACCACATCGACCGCGGCCTGCCGTTCGCCACCGAGTCCTCCGTCGCCAAGCTCTTCGCGAGCGAGGCCGCCGTGCGGGCCGCCAACAACGCGCTCCAGGTCTTCGGCGGCTACGGCTTCATCGACGAGTACCCCGTCGGCAAGTACCTGCGCGACGCGCGGGTGATGACCCTCTACGAGGGCACCAGCCAGATCCACCAGCTGCTCATCGGGCGCGCGCTCACCGGCGTCAACGCCTTCTGACCCACCGTCCCCCCTCTCGACAAGGAGCCCGACGTCGTGCGTCCTGTCTACTTCGCCGCAGCCCGCCGCACACCCATCGGCCGGCTGCGCGGAGCGCTCGCCACGGTCCGCCCGGACGACCTCTCGGCCACCGTGCTGCGCGCCCTGCTCGCCGACCTGCCCACCCTCGACCCGGCCCGGATCGACGACGTCTACTGGGGCGCCGCCAACCAGGCCGGCGAGGACAACCGCAACGCCGCCCGGATGGCCGTCCTGCTCGCCGGACTGCCCGACAGCGTCCCCGGCGCCACCGTCAACCGGCTCTGCGCCTCCGGTCTGGAGGCGGTCACCACGGCGGCGCGGGCGATCGGCTCCGGCGAGGCGGACGTCGTGCTGGCCGGGGGCTGCGAGTCGATGACCCGTGCCCCCTTCGTCCTCCCCCGCCCCGACGAGGCCCTGCCGCACCGGATCGAGACGTACGACACCCGGCTCGGCTGGCGGCTCACCAACCCCCGGATGGCCGAGCTCCACGGCGTGCTCTCCATGGGCGAGACCGCCGAGGAGGTGGCCGTCCGCCACGGCATCACCCGGGAGCGGCAGGACGCCTTCGCGCTGCGCAGCCACCGACTGGCCGCCGCCGCCCGCAAGGACGGCCACTTCGACGCCGAACTCGTCCCGGTCGAGCGGGCCGACGGCATCACCGTCACCGTGGACGAGTCCATCCGCGAGGACACCAGCGCGGAGAAGCTGGCCCGGCTCAAGCCCGCCTTCCGCCCCGGCGGCACGGTCACGGCGGGCAACGCCTCACCGATGAACGACGGCGCGGCCGGCCTCGTCCTGGTCAGCGGGGAGGCGCTGCGCGAGTTCGGCCTGGAGCCGCTCGGCCGGTACGTGGCCGGCGCCTCCGCGGGCGTCCACCCGGACGTCATGGGCATCGGGCCGGTGCCGGCCACCCGCAAGGTGCTCGCCCGGACCGGCTGGTCGCTCGGGGAGATCGAGGAGGCCGAGCTGAACGAGGCCTTCGCCGCCCAGGCACTCGCCTCCGCGGACCTGCTGGGGATCGATCCCGAGCTGGTCAACCCGGCCGGCGGCGCGATCGCGCTCGGCCACCCGCTCGGCGGCTCCGGCGCCCGGATCCTGACCACCCTGCTGCACCGGATGCGCCGCACCGGCGGGCGCCGGGGCCTCGCCACCATGTGCGTCGGCGTCGGCCAGGGCACGGCGGTGCTGGTGGAATCCGTCTGACGGGCCCGTCCGTCCTCATCGACCCACCGACTCCCGAAGGAGCAGCAGTGACCCGATTCGCGGGCAAGGTCGCCGTCGTCACCGGCGGTGCACAGGGCATCGGCGCGGCCACCGCGCGCCGGCTGGCCGAGGAGGGCGCGGCGGTGGCCGTCGTCGACCTCTCGGCCGAGCGGGCCGCCGCAACGGCCGAGGAGATCACCGCCGAGGGCGGCACCGCCCGGGCGTACGGCTGCGACGTGGCCGACTACGACGCCGTGGAGGCGGTGTTCGCGCGGATCGCCGAGGAGCTGGGCGGTCTGCACATCCTGGTCAACAACGCCGGGATCACCCGGGACAACCTGTTCTTCAGGATGGCCAGGGCGGACTGGGACGCGGTGCTGACGGTCAACCTGACCAGCGCCTACAACTGCAGCCACGTGGCGCAGAAGTACATGGTCGCGCAGAAGTGGGGCAAGATCGTCTCGCTCAGCTCGCGCTCGGCGCTCGGCAACCGGGGCCAGGCCAACTACGCCGCCGCCAAGGCCGGGATCCAGGGCCTGACGGCGACGCTCGCCATCGAGCTCGGCCCGTTCAACATCAACGTGAACGCGGTGGCCCCCGGCTACATCGCCACCGCCATGACGGCCGCGACGGCCGCCCGGGTCGGCGCCACGGCCGAGGAGCACCAGGCCGAGGTGTCCGCGCGCACGCCGCTGCGGCGGGTCGGGCAGCCGGAGGAGGTCGCCTCGGTGGTCGTCTTCCTGGCGAGCGAGGACGCCTCCTACGTCAGCGGGCAGACGCTGTACGTCAACGGCGGGGCGCGCTGACACGGGAAATCTTCTGACGCGGGGTCAGAAAAACGTCCCCGGCGATGGGTTACCGTCGCCGGGGACGTCTTCCGCCCCAGCGCCCCGAGGAGCCCGATGGCACGCCCGCACCCCCTTCGCCGCGCCCTGGCCCTGCTCGCCGTCGGGGCCACCGCGCTCGCGGCCGGCACCGTCTCCGCCGCCCCCGCCGCCGCTTCGGGCGCGGGCTCCGCCACCGGTGTCCACGTCCGCCCCGCCTCGTCGGGCCGCGTCAGCGCCGTCGGGCGCACCGCGCCGCTCGCCACCTCGCAGTGCCTGGCCGAGCTCGGCCTGCGCTGCTACTCCCCGCTCCAGCTCCGCGAGGCCTACCACCTGAACCCCCTCTACCAGGAGGGCGTCACCGGCCGGGGCCGCACCATCGTCGTCGTCGACTCCTTCGGCTCGCCGACCATCCAGCACGACCTGGAGGTGTTCGACCGGCAGTGGGGCCTGCCCGACACCCAGGTCGAGGTGATCAGGTGGGGCGACGTCCCGCCCTTCGACCCCACGAACCCCGAGCACACCGGCTGGGCGGGCGAGGCCACCCTCGACGTCGAGTACGCCCACGCCGTCGCGCCGGACGCGCACATCGTCCTGGTCGAGACCGGCGTCGCCGAGACCGAGGGCACCACCGGCCTGCCCGAGATGATGGACGCCGAGCTGGCGCTCATCCGCGCCGGGCGGGCGGACGTCATCTCCCAGAGCTTCGGCGCCACCGAGAACACCTTCCCCGGCTTCGAGCAGGGCGACTTCCGCTCACTGACCGACCTTCGCCACGCCTTCCGGGAGGCCGCCGCCCACGACGTCACCGTGCTCGCCTCCTCCGGCGACGCCGGTGCGACCGACTACCAGCAGAACGGCACCGACCTCTACCCCTACCGGGTCAACTCGTGGCCGTCCTCCGACCCGCTGGTCACCTCGGTCGGCGGCACCCGGCTCACCCTCGACGACGCCGGGCGGCGCACCGCCCCCGACGAGGTCTGGCACGACGCCTACGGCGCGGGCGGCGGCGGGGTCTCCGGCGTCTTCGCCCGGCCCTGGTACCAGGCGGGCGTCGCCCCGGTCACCGGCGACCGCCGGGGCACCCCGGACATCAGCATGAGCGCGGCCGTCGACGGCGGCGCCTGGACGTACGAGTCCTACGACCCCGCCCGGGCCGGCTGGCACCTCACCGGCGGCACGAGCGAGGCGGCACCGGTCCTCGCCGGCGTCGTCGCCCTCGCCGACCAGCTCGCCGGCCGTCGCCTGGGGCAGCTCAACTGGCGCCTCTACGGCCTGAGCATGCTCCCGCCGGAGCGGAGCGGCCTGGTCGACGTGACCACCGGCGACAACTCCTGGGACAAGGTCACCGGCTACCGGGCCACCAAGGGCTACGACCTCGCCAGCGGCCTCGGCACCATCGACGCCCACCGCCTCGTCCACGCCCTCGCCGGCCGGTAGGGCCCCGACGGAGAGCGGCCGCCCCCGGCCCCAGCCCTCGGTCGAACCGGGGAATCCCGCACTCGGTGCGTGATTTCGAAGCGCCACGGGACTCCGAGGAACGGAATCCCGGCGGGTGCGCCGCTGAAACACGTCGGCGGGCTGCCGCAGAGGTGACCCAACCCGCTCCGCTGCGCTGCGGACCGGCCGTGTTGTCAGTGGCCGGGGATACGGTGCAGCCTGATGGGCCGGACGGAGATCGTAGGGGACTCGCGGCTATGGGGGGTGGGTCGCACAGGCCCCGGCAGCCGGCTCGGGACTGGAGGTATCCTGCCTCGTCACCACCCCCCAACTCCGCGCTGGTTCAGGTCCTGTCGTGAGCAGTGGTGTCGCCCGGCGGCCGGCGGCCGACCGTGGAGCACTCCGCCGGAGAGCCGCGCACCGTTGGTGGCGGGCCACTGGCGGACGGACTTGACGATGTGCCGGCTCGCCCCACTGTTCGGGGTCCCCAAGTCGGCGGCGAGCCGCATCATCGCGAGGATGAACAACCGCGCCCTCGGCGAATGGGCATGGCCGACCACCGTACGATGACCGGCCGTGCCGGAAACGACTCGGAGATCGTTTACGGGACAGCCTTTAGAGGAGCGCACCCTTCAACCCCGGAACTCAAACGGCGGGATCGGCCCATCGGGCCCGCCCGGACCGCCACGTTCCTCCTCCGGGCGCGGCCGGAAGGCTTGTCGGCTCATACCTTCGGTGCGGGACCAAGTCCGGTAGTGCGCCACCGATTCCACACGGGCCGGCGACATCCAATCCTCCTCCACGGACCGAAGCGCGCGGGGATCGGGCCTCTCCCCCGCCGCCTCAAGGAGGTCGAACACCATGCGAATGGCGAGGGGTTCCGTGAGGTCTCGGGTCGCCTCCTCCGCACCCCAACGAATAACAGTCTCCGCGGCCCTGGTCAGCCCCTCGGCACTCGCGCCCGGAAAGATGAGAGCCAGCGTCGCGCGCACGATCTCAACAGCGTCCTCGGACCGCATGGTCACCTCCTCTTCTCGCAGACGATGCAGAGACCTGACCGACCGGAGACCCTGAGGGCGATCAGGCTCACATTCTGCACCTGACGTAGACACTCATGCCGGTCAAGGTGGGCATACTGCTGAGTCGACAGCATGTCTCGAACGAAGACCTCCCAATGGTCCTGTGCACGCACCCAATCGTTGCGATGTGCCACTCGCACCCAGGCATCGGCGAAGTCCTGCTCGGCATAGCTGCCATGAAAATAGGCAAAAATGTCGTCGATCAAACCCGGAGGCTTCAGCCGCTGCCCGATACGGCGGCGACGAAAGAGAGTCTGGGTGGAAATCGACTTCACCTTGTTGATGCGCTGAGCTATAACGTGACCCGCAAATCCGCCGATGATGGCAGGAACGAGCAGCCAGCCGACCAGCGACGTCGCCCACAACAGTGCATGCTGGGGTGAGTCGATCAAGGTAAAAGCGCGGTACACGCCAGAGGGGCTTGCTGCTCGGATCGCAAATACATAGAGCACGCCAAGGGCCGCGGCCATAGGAATGCACCAGTCTATGACCCACTGACTGGTGCCTTTGAGAGCCTTTCGGGAACGCCACACCCGCCGGACCCTCCGCATGAATCCCCTGCCATGGGGTGGCAACTTCAGATGCGTGGGGATCGGAATGGGTCCGATAGCCACTGTCACTCCTCCAGGTCCATATCACTGGACCTGATCATGACCGTCATCTGGCGCCGGGACTCCATGACGCAGGCAACTGTTACCAGATTCTGACTTCCCGTCATCGCGAGTGCACCCCGGCGCCACACAACACAACGCAACGTGGCCGCCACCGCGGGGGCGGCCACGTTGCGTCGCTGTCAGATCGCCTGCGCGAACTCGATGAAGGACCGCCAAGCCGCCGGGGTGAAGGCGAGCTGCGGGCCGGACCTGTCCTTCGAATCACGCACCAACACGGACTCGGCGGCATCGGCAACCTCCACGCAAGCGCCGCCCTCACCGCCGCTGTGACTGCTCTTCAACCACAGCAGGTCACTCATCGGACCGACCGGGCGAACTCGACGAAGGCGCGCCAAGCCTCCGGAGAGAAAGCGAGCTGCGGGCCGGACCTGTCCTTGGAGTCACGCACCAGCACGGACTCGGCGGCATCGGCAACCTCGACACAGTCGCCACCCTCGTTGCCGCTGTAGCTGCTCTTGAACCACACCAGATCGCCGCTCATCGCTCTCCCAGCATCTTCTCGATCAAGGACAGGGAATCCTGCGGAGAGTGCGCCTGCGCCCTGAGGGTGCCGTATCGCGCGTTCAGGAGACGGACCTCCTCCGCGTCCGTGATGAGCCTACCGTTCGTCTGGGCCTCGATATAGACGGTCTGCGGACGTCCTTTGGGCGTGATCAGCTTGAACGAACCTTCCACGCTCGCGTTCTCGGCGCGGTCCATCGGCATGATCTGGAGCGTCATCCCGCGGGTGCTGCCGATCTCCAGGAACCGTTCGAGCTGTCCTCTGTGGACGTCCGGCCCACCGAGCCTGCGGTGCAGCACTCCCTCGTCGATCACCCAGCTGTAGACCGCGCGCGGCCATCGGGCCAGGATCTCCTGTCGCGCCATCCGAGCCGCCACCCGGATCTCGACCGTCTCCTCCGCCAGTACCGGCTGCCGCATCCGGAACAGCGCACGGGCGTAGTCCTCCGTCTGGAGCAGCCCCGGCGCCAGATACGCGCTCCAGTCGTGGAGTTCGACGGCCTCGATCTCCAGGCCGGCGTAGTTCCGGAACCACTCCGGGTGCCGCACCCGCGCCTTGGCCTTCGCCCGCTCGATGTCACCCGCCGTGGCGATCAACAGCCCTCGCGCGTCCAACACCCGCTCCGACGCCTCCAGCAACTCCCGCTGCGGCGTCCGCTTCCCCTGCTCCACCGCGCCGATCAGGCTCTCGGTGTAGCCGACCTCCTTGGCGAACTCCCTCTGCGTCATCCCCGCCTGCTCGCGCAGGATCTTGATCTGCCGCCCGACCGCCCGCAGGAAGTCCGACACCTCCGACAGGTCCTCGTCCAACTGCGGCCTCGCGTCGCCGCTCTCCCCGCCGCCCCGAACCTCGGCCATTCCGGCCTCCCCTGTTTCTCCGGTCGCACTCGACCGACGCCCATGCAGCACGTTCCGCACGCACCCGGGCACGCACCGTGTCCGGGGAATGCGCTGTCAGCGTAGGCCGGAAGAAGGACCGTTCCTCACGAAGTCCGACATCCCCTTCGATGCCACCAGATCGCCCGCCCGCATCCCGCCCGCCCGCCGGCCGCCGGTCCGGCGACCCCGAATCGCCCGCGTGAGCGATCAACTTCCTTGGGGCGAAGGAACTTCACTCCACCTCGTCCGCCTGCGCGGGACCACCTGCCGACAGGCGCGCACCAAAGCGCTGCTGCGGCCCGCACCACACGTTCACCACCGCGCGCCGGGCGTGCACCACCGCGCGCCGTATCCACCCGCCCCCGGCCGGCCGGCTCGCCGGTCACCCTCCGACGTCACCACGGGAGCCCGGCACCGAACCGCCGGGCCGATCCCGGGCTCCCGCTACTCCCCGGCAAGGGCGGTGCGCAGCTCCTTCCGGAGGCGGAGCGTCGCGTCGGCGGGCAGTCCCATGAGGGTGAACCGCAGTTCCTCCGAGAACTCCGCGATCAGATCGAGGTCCCCGAGCTGACGCCGGAGCTCGGATGCCGCCGCCTCGTCCGGGTCGACCGGGAGGTCCTCCTCCGATTCGGCCAGGCACTCAAGGTGCTCGTCCACGGCCTCCAGCGCCCGGCCGCTGGTCCAGACGGCGAAGTCGTGGCAGCCGAACAGGTAGGTGTGCGCGGCGAACAGCGTCGCCGCCGCGGTGGACTCGTCCGCGTCGTCCGGGCCGTCCTGGCCGTCGTTGTGGCAGTACTCGCCGAGCATGTACTCGGCGACGCCGCGGTTCACCGCCGCGTAGGCCGTCGATTCACCGAGCACGCCCTCCCAGACGGAATTCAGCAGGGGGCGCAGGCTCAGCGTGAACGGCGCACGCTCGTCCTCGGGCAGTGCCTCGTGCCGGCCCATGAGCCGTTCCGCGACCCCGGCGGCGAAGACCCGGCGCTCTCCGGGCGACGCCGACCTCAACCGCTCCTCCACCAGCGCCGACAGCTCCCACCGCGTGCCCATTCGAACCACCTCGGATCAGCGATCCCGGCGCGGCCGCGCCGGCGACGGGATCATCCCAGACACCGCCGACATGGCCCTTGAAGATCCTGCGACGGGAAGGGACTTCCGCTCCCGCACCCGGCAGGATGGGTACCGTGCCGAAGAATCCCCCGGAACCGATGAAGGCCCCGGACCGTGCGGGCGGCCTGCGCCCCGGCAGCCTCCGCCCCGGCGGCCCCGTGCCCGTGGTCCGGGTGCCGGTCGGGCTCGTCGTGCTGGTCGGTCCGCCGGCCTCGGGCAAGACCAGCTTCGTCCGGGCCCTGGTCAGGCTCGGGCGGCTCGACGCGGAGGCCGTGGTGTCCAGCGACGGGATCCGCACGGAGCCGTTCGGGGCCTCACCCGGCGAGGCGGCGCCGGAAGCGGCGGACGGCCAGGTCTTCGAGCAGCGGGACCGGCGGATCGTCGCCGGGCTCGCCGCCGGACACGGCGCCGTCGCCGAGTCCACGAACGTCACCCCGCAGGCACGCGCACGGCTCATCGCCGTCGCCGGGCGCTTCGGCGCCCCCGTGACCGCACTGCGCTTCGACCCCGGCCTCGCCGACCTCCTCCGGCAGTACACCGAGCGGGGCCGCACCGACCTCACCGCCCCGGAGGTCCGCACCTGCGCGGCCGTCATGGCCCGGGAGGGCGGCGCCGACCGGCTCCGCTCCGAGGGGGCGACCGCCGTCCACGACGTCCCCGGATGCCGCGAGGGGGTCACACCCGCCGAAGCCGCCACGCGCTTCTCGTTCTTCCGGCCCGCCCGGCCGGGCATTCTTCGTTACTGGGTTGCTTTTTTGACCAAGTAACGTTTCCATGGACGGTGTGCATCAGGCAGACACCCCTCCCGTGCTCGTCACCGGGGCCACGAGCCGGATCGGCCGGATCGTCGTCGACCGGCTCCTCGACGCCGGCGTACCGGTCCGGGCCCTCACCCGTCGCTCCGGGGCCGCGGTGCGGCTGCCGCCCGGGGCCGAGGTCCGCACCGGCGATCTCACCGTGCCCGGGTCGCTCGAACCGGCCCTGAAGGGCGCCGGTGCGGTCTTCCTCGTCTGGACCGCGCCGCCCCGCACCGTTGCGGAGGTCGTCGAACGGCTGGCGGCCCACGGACGGCGGGTCGTCCTCCTCTCCTCCCCGCACCGGACCCCGCACCCCTTCTTCCAGCAGCCCAACCCGGTGGCGGCGCTGCACGCCGACATCGAGCGGCGGATCGCGGCCACCGGGGTCGAGTCCACGATCGTCCGGCCCGGGATGCTCGCGTCCAACTCCCTGGCCTGGTGGGCCCCGGCGATCCGGGCCGGCGGGACCGTCCGGTGGCCGCACGCCGCCGCCCGGACGGCACCCGTCGACGACCGGGACGTCGCGGCCGTCGTGGCGCGGGCGCTCCACCAGGAGGGGCACGCGGGGGCGGACTACGTCCTCACCGGCCCCGAGTCGCTCACCCAGGCCGCGCAGGTGGAGGCCATCGGCGACGCCCTGGGCCGCCGGATCGCCTTCGAGGAGATGACACCGGACGAGTTCCGCAGCCTCGCGCAGGGCACGGCGCCCGGTCCGGTCGTGGAGATGCTGCTCGCCGCCTGGCACGCCGCGGTCGGCCCGCCCGCGTACGTCACCACCACGGTGGCCGACGTGCTCGGGAGGGAGCCGCGAACGTTCCGCCGGTGGGCCGCCGACCACGCCCGCGCGTTCACGGAGGGGCCGTGACCACGGGCGCGCCGCCGGGGAGTTCCGGTACGGTCCCCGAACCATGGACACGAACGCGGACCCCGGGATGATCGACGTTCCCTCCGGGCAGGTCGCCCTGACCGACCGGCGCACGCAGCGCAGCTGGACGGTCGGGCTCGCGCCCTACCGGCTCGCGGCGCACCCGGTCACCCGGGCGTTCTACGCCGGGATCGCCGGCCCGGCTCCGGGCGCGCCCCCGGGGGACCGGCGGCCCGCCGAGGGCGTGTCCTGGTGGGACGCCGTGCGGTTCTGCAACGCGCTGTCGCTGCGCGAGGGCCACTCCCCCGCCTACCGCTTCGCGGACGGCGGCGAGGAGGTCGAGTGGGACACGTCCGCCGACGGGTACCGGCTGCCGACGGAGGCCGAATGGGAGTACGCCTGCCGGGCCGGCACCACGGGACCCCGGTACGGTCCCCTCGACGAGATCGCGTGGTACCGGGGCAACTCGGAGGAGCGCCTCCGCGAGGTGTGCGGCAAGCGGCCCAATCCGTGGGGCTTCCACGACACGCTCGGCAGCGTCTGGGAGTGGTGCTGGGACCTCTACGACGCCGAGGTCTACGGCACCTACCGGGTGCTGCGCGGCGGTGGCTGGTTCGACGAGCACTGGAGCTGCCGGGCCTCCGTCCGGCGCCGCAGCCACCCGACCTTCCGGGTCGACGACGTGGGCTTCCGCGTCGCGCGGACCGTCGCGGGCTGACCGGCCGGAACGCGCCGCCGGCCGGTGAAGCCCTCCGGCGGTCCGCGAAGGACGCGCCGGAGGGCCCGGGAGCCGGCACCACCGGCCCCGCCTCCGCCCGACGGGGCCGGCGGAGCGGCTCAGCGGTGCCAGTTGCTCCAGTTGCCGCCGGTGTCGCGCTCCTTGTACCAGCTGTTGCCGTCGGTGCCGCGCACCTTCAGCTGTAGGTAGTTGCCGTTGTGGGCGCTGATCGTGGCGTCCGAGGTGACCACGCCGCCCAGCGACATCACGGGGCTCGGGGCACCGGGCGCCGGGGGCATCCAGGTGGTCCAGATCGCGTGGTCGGCGCCGACGAAGAAGGACTGGCGGGTGCCGTCGTCGAAGTAGTACATGGGGATGTTGAAGCCGTAGCCGCCACCGCACAGGAACTTCGCGCCGGGCCAGCCGATCCAGGGCTCGGCCGTGGTCGCGGACTTCTTGCACCCGTAGTTCACCAGGGTGTCCACCTGCGCGGCCTGGGCGGTGCCCGCCGCCCCGGCGACAGCCCCGACCAGCGTGGCGGCGACCACGGCCGACGACGCGACGGCCTTCCCGAACCTCTTCATCCCCATGACCCCTCCGGACAACGGACCCGCCCGCCCGCCGGTCCGGCGGGCGGCGCGAAGGCCCTCACCGTCCATCCTCACCTGCGCGTTCACCCCGTCCGACCACAATCTCCGAGTCCCGCCCGAGCGACCCGCAGGGAGTGCCCGGGTGATCCCCGTGGATTGCCCGCACGCGCGGACGGACCCGACCCGCCCGGGTGGGCCCGTTCAGGACCGCCTACCATCGGGCCTGTGATCGTATGGCTCAACGGCACCCACGGCGCGGGCAAGACGACGACGGCCGCACTCGTGCAGCCGCTGATCCCGGACTCGCGGATCTTCGATGCCGAGAAGGTCGGCGAGACCCTCATGGACATCACGCCGGGGCTCCCCGGGACGGACAACTTCCAGCACTGGCCGCCGTGGCGGCCGCTCGTGGTCGAAACCGCCCGCCGCGTGCTCGACTACACCGGCGGCACCCTGGTGGTGCCCATGACCGTCCTGGTCGAGCAGTACTGGCGCGAGATCAGCGCGGGCCTGGCGGAACACGCCATTCCCGTACGGCACTTCGTCCTCCACGCGGACCGGGCCACCCTCCGCGGCCGGATCGCGGGAGACACCGTGCTCGGCCCCGACTCGCCGTTCCGCCTCCGGTACCTCGACCCCTACGCCGAGGCGGCCCGCACCTGGCTGCACGCCGAGGCCGAGGTCGTCGACACCACGCTCCTCACGCCGGTCCAGGCCGCCCACCGGATCGCGGAGGCCCTCGGACACTGACGGCTCCCCGGCGCCGGACCACTCCCCCGGCGCACCCGTCAGGTCTCGGGAGCCGTCCGGTCACGGGTCATCACGCGGGCCTCCCAGGGGGCGAGTTCGCCCTGGTAGACGCGGGATTCCCACCAGGTGCCCTCGCCGGGCAGCGGCACGCCCAGCAGGACGCGACCGCCCGACTTCGAGAAGGCCACCTCCACCTCGCCGGCGATGACGGCCTGCATGAACTCCGGCGCGAGGCAGGTCGGCACCCAGTCGAAGACGTAGCCCTCGCAGACGATCCGGCAGTCGCTGCTGCCGTCCCTCAGCATGACGAGGAACACGTGCCCCGTCAGGGCCTCCAGATGGAGGTCGACCTGGAGCGGCGCAACCGGCACCGCCTCCACCGAGCCGAAGAGCCCCGACGCCTCGACCGCGGCGGCGAACTCCGCCGCGTCCACCACCGGCCAGGGCTCACCGGTCCGCAGTGAGCGCCTGACCTGGCGGCGGTTCTCCTGCCACTGGGCCCAGGCACTCGCGAGGCCCGCCAGGATGCCCATCGGGGATCAGGTGGGTTCGGGGGCGGGGCCCGCGAGGGAGGCGAGGTGGCGTTCGGCGGCGCGGAGCTTCCGGCCGCCGGGGCCGGGGAGGTGGGCGCGGAGCTCGATGATCTCCGGAGCGATCCGGAGGGCCTCCGCGCGGTCCGGGATCGCCCGCCAGCAGGCCTCCGCGTTGGTCGCCGCGTGCTGGGTCTCCGGGTGCTCGGCCCCGTGGGAGCGGAGCAGGGCGAGGGCGACCTCGCGGTAGATGTCCGCCGCCTCGGCCGTGCGGCCGGCGAGGCGGGAGACGTGGGCGCGGACCTGGCGGACCTGGAGGACCGGCGCGGAGACGGGGCCGTGCTCGGCGATCGCCTCCAGTTCGAGGGCGAAGGCCAGATCGGTGGCGGCGGCGTGGTCGCCCGCGTCGGCACTGCGGACGATCCGGCCGATCACCTCAAGGTAGTCGGCGCGGGGCTGGGCGACCTCCGGCACGGGGGTCCCGGCGACCGGAGCGGCGTCGGCCGGAACGGCGTCGGCCGGGGCGGTGTCGGCCGGAACGCTGTCGGCCGGGGCCGGGGCCAGGGCCTCGTCCGCCTCCGCCTCCGCCTCCGCCTCCGCCTCCGCCGGAGCGTCCTCGGCCGCGCGGGCCGTCGGCTCGGCGGGCCCTGCGGCCCGGGCGGGCTCGGCGTCGGAGCGGACCGGCGGGGTGGCACGCACCGGCTCGTCGACGGGCTCGGACCGCTCGTCGACCGGCGGCTGCCAGGCGTTCGCCTTCCGCAGGTCGACGGGGCGCGACGGGAGCGACGGGGTGGGCGGCACACCGGGCTTGAGCAGGCTCACCGGGCCCTCCGGGGCCCGCGCCGGAGCGGCCGGGGCGTCGGCCACGGCGGGGGCGGCGGCCGACTTGTCCAGGGTGACGGCGGACCGGGGGTGCGGCACGGAGTCCTGCGGGAGGAAGCCCTGCGGCACCGCGTCCCGGGGCACCGAGTCCCGGGCCACCGCGTCCTGCGGGACGGCATCCTGCGGGACGGCCTCCCGGAGCGGCGCACCCCACGGCCGGTCGTCCCAGCCGGCGTCCTCCTGCGCGGCCGGGCGGGGCAGGACGGCGGCCGGGCTCGGGCCGTCGTACCCGGCGGTGTCGGCGAACGGACCCTCACCGCGCCGCGCGGTGTTGCGGAAGAACGGGCGGTCCGGCGCGTGGGTGCCGAACACGATCACGTCCGGCCGGAGCACCGAGTAGACCTGCTGCCGCAGTTGCTCGGGGGCCAGCACCGCCTCGGCGCCCGGGCGCCCGCCGTGCAGGGCCTCGATCAGCGCCCGGGTGAACGTGCCGATCTGCTCCGGGTCGGGGCTGACCACGGCCCACAGCGGCAGGCCCTCGCCGAGCGCGGGGCCGGCGCCCTGGAGCAGCGGCCAGGCGTTCTGGTCGGCGCTCAGGTCGGCGATCACCAGGGTCTGCCACTCGGCCGGGCGGTGGCGCAGCTCGCCGGCGACGGCCTGCCAGGCGAGGCCGTCCTGACGGATGCTGCCGGGCTTGGAGTCCCGCAGGGTGAGGTGGAGCTGGCCACCGCGCTTGTCGGCGAGCAGGTGGCCGCCGAGGTGGACGAGCAGCGGTCCGGGGTGGCGGGCGGCGGCGCGCAGGTGGGCCAGCACGGTGTGCGGGTCGCTGGCGCCGGGGAGGTGGACGGCGTCGACGGCGTCGGCCGCGAGCAGCACCTGCGGGGAGACGGCGGCGAGCATCGCGGAGAGCACCGGCGCCTGCGCCGGTCCGCCGCGCCCCCAGGCCCGGCGGCCGGAGCTGCCGTAGCCGCCCTCGATCACCAGGATCCGGCCGCGCGGCCCGCCGGCCAGGCCACCGCCGGCGCCGGGCAGGCCGTGCGCGGGGGTGGCGCCGGGGACGGTGAACGGCAGGGGCGTGGCGCCGGGCGGGGGCGGGACGACCGGGGGCGCGGACGCTGCGGGCGGGTCGGCCGCGCCGCCCACGGCGGGCATGCCGGTGACGGTCCATCCGGTGGAGGGGGCCGGCGGTCCGGGGACCGGGCCGGGGCCGGACAGCGGGGCCGGCGGGTCGTGGAGCGGGGCCGGAACCGGCGGGTCGTACAGGGCTGCCGGACCGGGCGGGTGCTCCTCGTAGGCGTTGCGCGCGGGCCGGGGCGGTACGGCGTCCTCGGGTCCCGCGTCGGTCGTCGGTTCGGGACCTCCGGGGACCGCCTTCGTCTCCGCCATCTCCAGGTCACCGCCCCGCCCCGCCGCTCAGCGGCGTCTGCTGCCTCGTGCCGCGTGTGGCGCCTGTCACCACACCCGTGGGCGCCACCCTACGAGATCCCGCCATGCCCGAGCCACGCCGGGTCGGCGTTGCGCGCGCGTCGCTGACGCTCCCCCAGGACGCGGCACCGGGGCGGGCAACCGCCCGAAGGTGCACGGGAGAACGGGAAGGGAACGGGTGAGGGACAAAAGAGGCACGGGTGGAGTGGAAAGCCGGACCGGCCGGCTTCCCGCTCGGCCCCACGGCCGCGCCGGGGCGCGCCTCCCCGCGCCCGTGGTGGCGCCTCCTGCCGGCGAGCACGGGCGCGGGGCGAGCGGAACGGGGGCGGGGCGAACGGGGGGGCGGAGCGGGAGGCCGGTC
>NZ_JBHJRC010000108.1:0-25126 GCF_042261735.1 Kitasatospora sp. NPDC056327
GTGGGACGGTGCCCACCCGGCGGGCGCGGGTGCCCGGCCGGGTGGTGTCGCGGACCAGGCGCCCGGCGGGCGGTCAGACCACCTGGTGCAGCCAGCGCACCGGGGCGCCCTCCCCCGCGTACCGGAAGGGCTCCAGCTCGTCGTCCCAGGGCTTGCCGAGCAGCACGGCGATCTCGTTCTCCAGGTCCGCCCCCTCGCTGCGGGCCCGCCGCAGCACGGCGCGCAGGCGGTCCTCGGGGATCAGGATGTCCCCGTGGATGCCCGTGACGGCGTGGAAGATGCCGAGCGACGGCGTGCTGCTGTACCGCTCGCCCTCGGCGGCGGCGCAGGGCTCACTGGTGACCTCGTAGCGCATCAGCTGCCAGCCGCGCAGCGCGGAGGCGAGCTTCGAGGCCGTGCCGGGCTCGCCCTGCCAGGACAGCTCGGCACGCCAGTGCCCGGGTGCGGCCGGCTGGCGGATCCAGTCCAGGCTCACCCGCACACCGAGCACCCCCGCGACGGCCCACTCGACGTGCGGGCACAGCGCGCGGGGCGCGGAGTGGACGTACAGGACTCCACGTGTCGTCACCGGGACCTCCAGGCTGTGGACGAGGGTCGCCTTCCCCAGCTGCCTCGCGTTCGTGCCCGTAGTGATCCACAGTTACCCACGTTAGCCGACATTAAGTCACTAAATTGAGCAAAACGGACAGGCTTTCGCTCAATGCTAGTCGAATCCGCAACGAGGTCCACCCCTCGGTCGGATCTCTCCCCCGAACGGCCCCATCGCCAGGCGCAACCACCGTACCGCGCCCGTCCGCGGCACGGCTGACGCACTTTCGGATCCGGCCGGAATGCGGTAGTGCGGCCGGGGACTCTCTGCCGGGTACGCGAACCGCCCCGCGCCGGAGGAGCCGGTGCGGGGCGGTCGCGGGGTGAACCGGCGTCAGCCGTCCAGGCGGACGACCATCTTGCCGGTGTTGCCGCCGCGCAGCAGGCCCAGGAAGGCCTGCGGGGCGTTCTCGAAGCCGTCCACCACGGTCTCCTCGAAGCGCAGCTCGCCGCTCTTCAGCCAGCCGCCCAGCTCCTCGACGAACCGCGGTCGCAGCGCGTCGTGGTCGCTGACCAGCAGGCCCTCAAGCCTCAGCCGCTTGCCGATCGCCAGCGCGAGGTTGCGCGGGCCGGGCGGCGGGGTGGTGTCGTTGTACTGGGCGATGGCGCCGCACAGCACGGCCCGGCCGTGCACGTCCAGGGCGCCGATCGCGGCCTCCAGGTGGTCGCCGCCGACGTTGTCGAAGTAGAGGTCGATGCCCTCCGGGGCGGCCTTGGCGAGCTGGTCGCGGACCGGGCCGTCCTTGTAGTTGAACGCGGCGTCGAAGCCGTACTCCGCGGTCAGCCGCTCGACCTTCTCCGCCGAGCCGGCCGAACCGACCACCAGCGAAGCGCCCTTGAGCCGGGCGATCTGGCCGACGATCGAGCCGACCGCGCCGGCGGCGCCGGAGACGAACACCCGGTCGCCCTCCTTGAGACCGCCGACGGCCAGCAGGCCGGCGTACGCGGTCAGGCCCGGCATGCCGAGCACACCGACGTAGGCGGAGAGCGAAACGCCCTCGATCTCCGGGACCTTGACGGCGTGCCCGGCCGGCAGGGTCGCGTACTCGCGCCAGCCGAGCCCGTGCACCACCGCGTCGCCCGGGGCGAAGCCCTCGGCGCCGGAGGCGACGACGTGGCCGACGGCGCCGCCGTCCATGACCTCGCCGAGCCGGAACGGCGGGATGTAGGACTTCACGTCGTTCATCCGGCCGCGCATGTAGGGGTCGACCGACAGGTAGGTGTTGCGGACCAGGATCTCGCCGGGACCCGGGGTGCGGACCGGCGCCTCCACGAGGGCGAAGTCGGCCGGCACCGGCCAGCCCTGGGGGCGGGCGGCGAGGTGCCACTCACCGGCGGTGGCGGGCGCTTCCGGCGCGGTCTGCGCGGTCGGCTCGGCGGCCATGCTGAATCTCCCCACATGAAAGGTTGAGTCGGTGAAGTAACAATGGTCATGAATAGTTCACCTTGTCAAATGTTCAGGTAGACTGTGAGTCATGGACACCCAGCAGGCCGCGGACACCGCGTCGCAGCCCGACGAGATCACCCGCGAGGTCGTCGACCTCATGGTCAACCTGGTCTCGATCTTCCACCGCGAGTACGAGGAGGCCGCCGCCGCCCGCTCGCTCACCGGAGCCCAGGCCAAGGTCCTCGCACTGCTCCGGCGGGGTCCCATGCCCATGCGCCGGATCGCCCAGACGCTCAGCTGCGAGCCGTCCAACATCACCGGCATCGTCGACCGGCTGGAGACCCGCGGCTTCGTCACCCGCCAGCCCGACCCGCAGGACCGCCGGGTCAAACTGGTCGCCGCCACCGGCACCGGCGCCACCGCCTCGGCGGAACTGCGCGAGTCGCTGAACTTCGCCCGGGAGCCGCTCGCCGCGCTCGGCCCGCAGGAGCGGACCCAGCTGCGCGACCTGCTCCGCCGGATGCTCAGCGGCGCCACCGACACCGACGCGTGAGAAGCATCACAGGCCGGGGCGCGGAATTGCCCGCCGATCGGAGGTAACCGAACACTCCCCCGAAACGTCTAACGTTCGAAGACCGGGCACCCGGCCGCGACCAGGCGGAACGGGTGGGGACCGCGAACGGAAGACGGGGGGACGGGGAAGGATGAGCAGCAGCTCGCGCCGTCGGCGTGTCGTACGGACCGTCATAGGACTCGCCGCCGTCCTGGTGCTGTCGGTGGCCGGCGCCGGAGCCTGGTTCTACCACCGTCTCGACACCAACATCAGCACCTTCGACGCCGGCGGCGTCGCCACCGAGCGGCCCCCGGCCCCGGTGCCCACCGCCCCGGGCGCCTCGGTCCCGGTGAACGTCCTGATCCTCGGTTCGGACACCCGCAGCGACGGCAACTCCGACCTCGGCGGCGGCGAGGAGGGCGTCGGCCACTCCGACACCGCGATCCTGCTGCACGTCTACGCCGACCGCAAGCACGCCGTCGGCGTCTCCATCCCCCGCGACACCCTGGTGACCGTCCCGTCCTGCCGGCTGCCCAACGGCAACTGGACGACGCCGAGGACCAACCAGGTGTTCAACTCGGCCTTCACGGTCGGCCAGGCCGCCCAGGGCAACCCCGCCTGCACCCAGAACACCGTCGAGGCGCTCACCGGCCTGCGGATCGACCACACCATCGTGGTCGACTTCAAGGGCGTCGCCGCGATGACGGAGGCCATCAACGGCGTCGACGTCTGCGTCCCCAACGACGTCAACTCGCACGACATCAGGTTCAAGAAGGGCCGGCAGAAGATCTCGGGCCAGCCCGCCGTCGACTACCTGCGCGCCCGCTACGGCTTCGGCGACAACTCCGACATAGGCCGGATGAAGCGCCAGCAGGCCTTCCTCTCCTCGATGATCCGCAAGATCCAGGACCAGGGCTTCTCGCTGCCCACCCTGCTCCCGCTGGCGGACGCCGCGACCCGCTCGCTCACCGTCGACGAGGGCCTGGGCACCGCGATGAAGCTGGTCGACTTCGCCCAGTCGCTGCAGCAGATCAAGCTCTCCGACATCACCTTCGTCACCACGCCCTGGCGCTACTCCACCGTGCAGTCGGGCCGGGTCGACCTCGTCCACCCGGACGTGGACACCCTGTGGCGGCTGCTGCGCGAGGACCGCACGCTGGACGGCCAGGCCACCGGCGAGGTCCCGGACGCCGCGAGCGGCACGCCCGCCCCCGCTCCGACCGCCGCCACGGCCCCGCCCACCGCCCCCGCCGGGACCGCCTCCCCCGCCGCCCAGGTCTCCCCGGCCTCCTTCGCCGCGTTCGCCGGTTCCGCCGCGTCCACCGCACCCGCGCCGTCCGCCGTCCCGTTCACCCCCGAGCAGCTGGCCTCCCCGGTCACCGTGGTCAACGGTGTCGGCACCGACGGGCTCGCCGGCCGGGGCGCCGCGGCGATCCGCGCCCAGGGGTTCCAGAACGTCACGCTCGGCGCGACCACCGGCGGCCGGCTGACCACCGAGATCGCCTACGACGCCCCGTTCAAGGCCGTCGCCGAGCAGCTCACCGGGCTCTTCCCGGGCGCCCGGCTGACCGAGGAGCCGGGCTCGGAGGGCATCACCGTGACCCTCGGCCGCGACTACCGGCCCACCGCCGGCGCCCAGGGCTCCCCCGCCCCCGGCGCCCCGTTCGCCGCCCCCACCGGCCCGCTCCCCACCGGCGTGCCCAGCGGCATAGCCCAGAACAGCCGCACCGCCGACACCGACTCCTGCGACAACCTCACCTTCGGCTAGGGCCCTCGTTCGGATCACGTCGGGCGGTCGCCGCCGGTGCACGCGCGCCACCGGCCCCGGGCCGGGGCCGGGGCCGGGGACTCAAGGCCGGCCCGCCCGGGCCGGTCCGTCGCACCGGCCCCTTCGCACCGGGTCGCTCACGCCGGGTCGGGCAGACCGGTCACCACGGCGGTGAGCCGGGTGCCGCGCGGGAAGGCGCCGTCCGCCGCGAGGCCGTACAGGGCGGCCAGCAGCTTGGCCACGTAGCGCCGCTCCAGGGCGATGCCGTGCCGCCGCTCGAAGCCGGCCGCGAACTCCTCCAGCGCCGTCGGCACCCGCCCGTACCCGCCGCCGTGGTGCCCGTGGTCGATCCGCCAGCCGCCGAACTCCCGCCCGTACGCCTCCCGGTGCAGCCGGGTCACCTCGGCCTCCAGGTAGCCCTCCCCGCCGCGCAGCACCGCCACGCCCAGCGCCCGCGCGCCCGGCGGCAGCCCGGCGGCGATCCCGGCGAGCGTGCCGCCGGTGCCGACCGGGCAGCAGACCACGTCCCGCTCCCCCAGGCCGCCCGGCTGCGCCGCCAGCTCCGCCGCGACCGCCTGCGCACCGCGCGCCGCGAGGGCGTTGGAGCCGCCCTCCGGCAGCACCAGGCACGGGCCCCAGCGCCGCAGCGGCTCCGCCTCCCCGGCAGCGGCGGCGGCGGGGCCGCCCGCGGCGCCCCGTCCGGCCAGCTCCCGGTACTCGGCCCGGGACAGGAACACCAGCTCCATCCCGGCCCCCTCCGCGGCCCGCAGCGACCAGTTCCGCGGCGCGTCCGCCAGCTCCTCGCCCCGCACCAGACCCACGCTCGACAGTCCCAGCGCCTGCGCCGCCAGCGCCACCGCCCGCAGGTGCGTCGAGTAGGCCCCGCCGAACGTCAGCAGCCGCCGGTGGCCCGCCCGCACCGCCGCGTCCAGATTGGGTGCCAGCTTGCGCCACTTGTTCCCCGGTACCAGCGGGTGCACCAGGTCGTCCCGCTTCAGCCGCAGCTCCACCCCGGCCCGCGCGAGCACCTCGTCGGCGCAGTCGACGAGCGGGGTCGGCAGCAGGGCGGCGTCAAGCATCCGAGAAGGATACGAATCCTCCGGTCAATCCCGCCAGACAGTAAAGAATCGGCAAAATCGAACAACCCTGCCGCCACGTGGAGCGTCACGTCAGTTGGTGGCCCGAACCCCGGTCCGCCCCGCCGTCCGACGCCTCGTCAGCAAACGAAGTGTCGTCGCACCACCCACGGAAGCCCCGGACTCCTCCCGGACCTTCCCGACGTTCTTCACCAAGTGGGGGAAACTGTGTCAATCGCGTCACCTCCTGCGCCGGAGACGGCGCAGGATCCGCCCGGACCCGGGACTCCGGACCGGGCGGGCGGCCGGCCCGGCGGGCCCTCCGACGACGGCGGGCGGCCGAGCCCGCCCGGCCGCAGCCGGCCCGGCACCGGACTGCCCCGGTTCGCCGCCGTGGTGCTCGGGCTGCCCCCCGTGTTCCACCTGGCCGGCGCCGACGTGCTCGGCTTCCTGCTGCTCTGGGGCGCCGCCGCCACCCTGGTCCGCTCCCGGGGCACCGCCTTCGACCGGCTGATGATCTCCGGGGTGGCGCTGATCGGCTGGACCTGCGCCCTCGGGCTGGTCGCCGGCCAGTGGAGCCGGGGGCTCCACCCGCTGACGCTGGCCTGGCCGACGGCGCTCGCCCTGGTCGCGGTCCGCGCCCTCGCCGGGCCCGCCCCGGCCCGGCCGGGGCTCCGCCTGCGCGCCCGG
This sequence comes from Kitasatospora sp. NPDC056327, assembly GCF_042261735.1. Taxonomy (NCBI): domain Bacteria; kingdom Bacillati; phylum Actinomycetota; class Actinomycetes; order Kitasatosporales; family Streptomycetaceae; genus Kitasatospora; species Kitasatospora sp. NPDC056327. The sequence goes on from NZ_JBHJRC010000108.1 coordinate 6,063, forward strand.
CTCCGCGCCCTGGTCCCGACCCGCGACCACCCGCTGCTGCTGAGCGCGGGCGTGTCCGCCGCCTTCTTCCTCTACCCGGTGCTGCAGCGCAGCGCCACCGAGCGCCTGGCGCTGATCGTCTCGGCGGAGGACCTCGGCCGGCACGCCGCGCTCTACGACACGATCCTGCGGGTCGGCGGGATGGCCTCGCTCCACCGGGCCGAGGCCGCCGGCACCGTCACCCTGAACCTGGACACCTACCCCCAGGGCAGTCACCTGCTCCTGGCCGTCCTCACCAGCTTCCTGCGCGGCGGCGGCCCGCACGACATGCGGCTTTCGCTGTTCGTGCTGCTCTACACGGCCACCGCCGCCGCCCTGGCCGTGGCGGTCCTCTGGGCGGTCCACCGCGCCGCCGGACCCGCCCTGCGGGGCTGGCGCGGCCTGGCCCTGCTGCTGCCGGTGGCCGCCTTCCTGGTCACCGCCGAGCTGCCCAAGCTCTACTTCAACGGCTTCCTCAGCGAGCTCTTCGCGCTGGGCCTGCTGGCGGTCCTGGCCGCCCTGGCCGTCCGCCCGCTCGACCGGGTCCACGAACAGCTCGTCGTCATGGCCGCGCTGGTCACCGGCATAGCCTTCGGCCACTACCTGCTGCTGCCGGCCGCCGGCGCCACCGTGCTCGGCTGGGCCGTCTGCCACCGGCGGGCCTGGCGGCGGCACTGGATCACCGCGCTCGCGGCGGCCGCCGCCGCGGGCGGGCTCGCGCTCTTCCCGATCACCGTGAACCTCACCACGGCCGGCTCCGCGGACGTGCTGACCCTGCCCGGCGGCATCAACCCGGTGGGCCGGCACGTGCTGTTCCCGCTGGTCGCCGCCGGCCTCGCGGTGCTGCTGACGCCGGCCGCGCGCGCCGCCCGCTCGCGCCGCGCCGCCCTGGTCGCCGCCGGCTCGATCGTGCTGCTGTCCTTCGGGATCCGGCAGTACCAGCTGGCCCGGACCGGCACCACCTCGTACTTCTACGAGAAGGTGCTCCACCAGTTGCTGGTGATCGGGCTGGTCACGGCGGCGGCCGCGCTGCTCCCGCTGTTCGGCCGCCGGGTCCTGGCCGGCGAAAGGGCCGCGGGCGGTTCCCGGCGCCGGACCGGGGCGCGCTCGGCCCTCGCCGTCCTGGCCGCGACCGGCTGCCTGCTCTACGGCGTGGTCTCCGACGCCCAGCCGGACACCAGCAAGGTCTCCGGCTGGGAGGGCAGCCCGGGCCGGAAGATGCTCCGCGGCTCGTGGGCCCGCGAGGACGTCGCCGAGCGGGTCGCCCTGATCGACGACGCCCGGCCCGCCCGCGACGACCGGGTGACGGTGTCCCTGGCCGGCACCCGGGTCTGGGGCGAGGACGACCCCGACTGGGGCTCCGCCGAGGACAACCTCTGGCTCGGCGTGCTCAACAGCGACCAGGGCCGGTCCTGGCGGGCCTGGATGTGGGCGCTCAACCGGCACGGCGCGCGGGACATCCTCGACTACGCGGCCACCTCGCCGGTGCCGCTGCGGTTCTACATCGACGACGCCTCGGTGGCCGGCGAGCTCCGGTCCCTGGCGGGCCAGGGCCGCACCCCCGGTCTGGAGGTCAGCCTGCTCGGGCGGGACGCCTCGGGCCGGCTGGTGGCCGAACCCCTCCGGCTGGGCTGAGCCGGGCCCGCATCCGCCCCACGGGGCCGTCACCGACCACCGGTGGCGGCCCCGTTCGCGGTCGCGGACCGGGCAGGGGAGAGCAGGGCAGGGCGGCGGGACGGGACAGGAGGGAGGCGCAACAGCGGGACGCTGCAAGAAGGTTGGCCACCGGCTCTCGCGCGACCAGCGGTCCGTGACCGGGCCCGGGGGCGGCGGGCCGCTCCGGGCCACCGCAGTCAACGCCATTGCGGGGCGGACCTGTTCGGGTGATTCCCGGCCTGTCGGCGCGGCCGGCGGCGCCCCCGGTCACTAGAGTGCGTGCAGACTGACCGAACCTGGTCAAGTCCGGTCGTCCGGACGACGGCACGGGGTGGGGCGGGTGGGACTCGAACCCACGACCAAGGGATTATGAGTCCCCTGCTCTAACCGGCTGAGCTACCGCCCCGGTTCGCCGCGCGCGACGACGACGAGCGGGTCGCGGCAGCAGCAGACGGCCCCGAAAGGCCGTCCCGGGCAGCATAGCCGGTCGATCACCCGTGGTGCGCGCCGGGGGCGCACACGAGTACGCGCGGGAACGGGACGGGGGCGGGACGGGGAAGGAACCGGGCGGGTCCCGGCCCGGCCCGGGGCGCCGGTGTCCGGGCGGGGACGGTGGCGCGGCCCGGCCCGGGCTGGTAGATCTTGCTCTCGAACGGCGGAACGCGTGGACGACAGCGCCGCCCCGAGGACGAGACGGAGCCCCGATGCCCTCCCGCCCGGCCCGGCCCGCGAGCGCCGTCAGGACGGCCGCCGTGGCGGCCCTGCTGCTGGCCGCCGCGATCGCCTGCGACGGCGGCCAGGAGGGGCGGACGGCCTCGGTGGCCCCGCAGAACCCCGCCTGGGACCGGATCGGCACCCTCTCCCTGAACAGCACGCAGGGCCCCCGGGCGTGCACGGCGAGCGTGGTCCAGAGCCCGCGGCGCAATCTGCTGGTGACCGCGGCGCACTGCGTGGAGAACCGGCGGATCGGCCGGCCGGACGGCCTGGTGTTCACCCCCGGCTACCGCAACGGATCCGCGCCGTACGGGAGTTGGCCGGTCCAGAGGATCACCGTCGACCCCCGGTGGAGCTCCGGCGCCGACCCCGAGTACGACGTGGCCTTCGTCACCGTGGGCACGGTCGGCGGGCGGCAGGTCGAGGACGCGGTCGGCGGCAACCCGCTCGGCTCGGGGCAGGGCTTCGGCCTGGCCGTGTCCGTCACCGGCTACCCCAACGAGCGCGAGGAACCGATCACCTGCTCCGGCCTCACCGCCTCGCAGAGCCCCACCCAGGAACGGTTCGACTGCGGCGGCTACACCGACGGCACCAGCGGCAGCCCCTGGCTCACCACGAACGGCCGGGTGATCGGGGTGATCGGCGGCTACCAGGAGGGCGGCGACGCCCCGGGCACCTCGTACAGCATCACCTTCGACGAGCGGGTCGCCGAGCTCTACCGGGAGGCCGTCGCGTGAGGCACCTCACGCCGGGGTACCGGGCCCGGGCAACACGAAGGCCCCCCGGTCCACCGAGGGGCCTTCGCTCTGAGCAGTCACCGGGCGGACCCGGTGCAGCTCCCGCATTTGGACTCGAACCAAAAACCTGCCGGTTAACAGCCGGCTGCTCTGCCAATTGAGCTATGCGGGATCGCGGTACACGACTGCCGTACCACGGACGGACGGCGGACCGCACGGGCCCGCCAACCGAGCTCCCCCAATTGGACTCGAACCAATAACCTGCCGATTAACAGTCGGCTGCTCTGCCAATTGAGCTATGGGGGATCGAGCTTCCCGCTCCGGCTCCCGGTCTCCCGGCCGCCTCGGCGCTCGCTGCGGGACATACATTAGCGCACTCGGGGGGGTGGTCCGCCAATCGCTTTCCCCGGCCGCCACCGGGGCGCCCCCGCCCGGCGCGCTCCCCGCGCGCCCGGGGCGCCGTCCGTGGATGCTGGGGGTCACCGAAGGTTCACCGTCCCGGCAGACGGGGTAGGGCAATGCGGCAATGGCCGCCAGGAGAGGGTGGAATCCGACCATGTGGAAGCTGTCGTTCGGCGTCGGACTCGCAGCGGGCTACGTCCTGGGCACGAGGGCGGGGCGCCAGCGGTACGAGCAGATCGCCAGGGTCACCCGGCAGGTCGCCCAGAACCCCAAGGTCCAGGGCGCGGCCGGCAAGGCCCGGGAACAGGCCGGCGCGGTCGCCGGCAAGGCCGCCGGAGCGGTCGCGGGCAAGGTCGGCGACCGACTGCCGAACGCCGTCACCGACCGGGTGCCGTACTTCAACCGGCCCAAGGCCGAGGACGACAGCTGGGGCACCTTCCGCCCCTGACCGTCGTCCCCGGGGAAGATCCGGCGGCCGCCCGTGACGCGGGCGCGCTGCCGGCGGACACCAGGGCTCCCGGGCGCGGTACCGAACGGGCAACACTTGCCCGGGCGGGCCGCGCCCGGACGTCCGCTGAGGCATGATCTCGACCATGGCCATCGTCGCGGGGATAGACAGCTCCACCGGTCGCACCAGGATCGTCGCCTGCGACTCCGGGACCGGCGCGGTCCTGCGGTCGGGCAAGGCGCCGCACCCCGCCCCGGAGGATCCGGACACCCGGCCCGGCGAGACCGATCCGCAGCTCTGGCTCCACTCGCTCGGCGACGCCGCGGCCGGCGGCCTGCTGGAGGGCGTCCGGGCGATCGGCGTCAGCGCCCAACAGCACGGCATGATCGGCCTGGACGCCGGCGGGGTGCTGGTCCGGCCGGCGATCCTGTGGAACGACCCGCGCTCCAGCGGCGCCGCCGCGGCCCTGCTGGAGGAGCTGGGCGGCCCGGCGGCCTGGACCGCGGCGATCGGCGCCGTCCCCGGCCCGACCTACACCGTCGCCAAGCTGCGCTGGCTCGCCGAGTTCGAACCGGCCAACGCCCGGCGGGTCGCCGAGGTGCTGCTGCCGCACGACTGGCTGGTCTGGCAACTGCTCGGCCACCCCAAGCGCCGCACCACCGACCGGGGCGACGCCTCCGGCACCGGCTACTGGTCCCCGGTCACCGGCGAGTACCGGCAGGACCTGGTCGCGCTGGCGCTCGGCCACGAACTGCGGCTGCCCGACGTGCTCGGCCCGGCCGAACCCGCCGGACACACCCCCGAGGGCCTGCTCATCTCGGCCGGCACCGGCGACAACATGGCCGCCGCGCTCGGTCTGGGCCTGCGCCCCGGCGACGCGGTGGTCTCGCTCGGCAGCTCCGGGACGATCTTCGCCGTGCACGAGCAGGCCGTGGTGGACGCCACCGGGCTGGTCTCCTCCTTCGCCGACGCCACCGGCCGCCACCTGCCGATGGTCGCCACCCTGAACGCCGCCCAGGTGCTCCGTTCCACCGCCGCCCTGCTCGGCCGCGACCTGGAGGGCCTCAGCGACCTCGCCATGCAGTCCTCCCCCGGCGCCTACGGGCTGGTGCTGCTCCCCTACCTGGACGGCGAGCGGACGCCCGCGCTGCCCCACGCGGCCGGCACGCTGACCGGGATGCGGGCGGAGTCGATGGCCCCCCAGCACCTGGCCCGGGCCGCCGTCGAGGGCATGCTCTGCAACAGCGCGGACGCCCTGGACGTGCTGCGCGCCCGCGGCGTCGAGGTGAAGCGGGTCTTCCTGCTGGGCGCGGCCGGCCGGCTGGAGGCGGTCCGGCACGTCGCACCGCAGCTGTTCGGCGTCCCGGTGGTCGTCCCGCCGCCCGGCGCGCACGCGGCGCGCGGCGCGGCCCGGCAGGCCGCCTGGGCACTGGCCGGGACGCCCGAGCCGCCGCAGTGGGAGCTGCCGGAGGCCGTCACGGTCACCCCCGACGCCGGGCACGACCTCCCGGTCGGCTCCGCGGTCCGCCAGCAGTACCGGGCCGCCCGCGACCAGATCCACCCGGAGACGGCCGGCTGAGACGGCCCCGCACGGGCCTCCGGCGTCCGGTGCGGGCCTCCCGGCCCCCGGGACCACCGGCTGCCGGTGCTCGCGTTCACCACCGCGGACGGCGAGCCGTTCGGCGTGCTCGACACGTCGCGGCGCCTGCGCGAGCGCGGCCGGCGGGGGCCCGCGTACGGGCCCGCGCACATCTTCCCGGCGGACCGGGCGAACCTCTCGGTGCTTCGGGTGGTCTGCCGCGACGGCTTCTCGCCCGCTCTCGTGGACCTGCTGCTCGGCGGCCTCGAACGGCCGCCGCCGGAACCGCGGAGCCGGGCTCGGCCCGCTCGGGGACCCCGGAGGCCGGCCCGGACGGGATTCCTCCGCCGGACCTGCGCGCGGGCCGCAGCGGGTGACGACGGGTCACCGGGGATCGCGGCGGAGGCATCGGCCGGCGCGGGGCGGATGACGGCGGGTCACGACGGGGAGGGCGGCAGCGAAGCGCCCTCCCCGCCGTGCGTCCCTGGGCCCGGGGCAGCCTCCCCCCGTGGAGGCTGTCTCGGACCGGTGGGGGCCGGGGAACCGCGGGCGCCGGGCTCGTCACGACGGCGCCCGGGCGGCGGACCCGGGCGGCGAACCGCTCCGGCCCGGAGAACACTGCCCGACAGGCATATGAATGTTCGAGCGTTTGCCGGTGTTGTGAGACACTTCCGTCCGTCTCAGCCCCAGGACCAGGGTTTTGGGACACCGGGCCGCCGAGGTTTGAGACGCGGAGACGCCGCCCCGGCCCGGAGCGGTACCCACCGGGTACCACCCCGTTCCAGCACCGCCCGCCCCGCCCGCCTCGTACGTTTGGAAGAGACCGCATGGGTTCCGCCTGGAAGCAGCTGCCGGACGACCTCTCCGCCCCCGCCAGGCGCCTGACGGAGGAACTGCGCGCCGTCAAGGACACGACGGGGCTCTCGCTCTCCGAGCTGGCCACCCGGACCCACTACAGCCGGGCCTCCTGGGAGCGCTGGCTGAACGGCAAACGGGTCATCACCGAGCAGGCGCTGGAGGCGCTGATCGGGGCCGTGGAGTGCGACGGTCCGGCACTGCGGGCGCTGTGGGAGCGGACCGCGGCCGAGCCGGACGCCGAAGCGGAGGCGGCTCCGGAAGCGGAGGCCGAGGCCGAGGCGGTCCCGGAGGCGGAGAGCGTCACGGACGCCGGGGCGGCCGCGGGCGCCGGCACGGACACGGCCCCGGAGGCCGAGCCGGCCACGGACCCGGAACCGGCGGCCGACCCGGCTGCCGCCCCGGCGGACGGCACCGCGCAGGACCCGGCGGACCGCCGGACGACCGTCCGCCCGGCGGCCCTGGTCGCCGCCTCGGTGGTGGTGGCGCTGCTGCTGGCGCTCGCCGGGATGCGGTACCTCTCCTCCTCGGACGGCGTCGGCACGGAGCCGGCCGCCGCCACCGTCCCGCCGACCGCTCCGGCGAGCCCCGGCCCGACGACCTCCTCCCCGGCCGCGGTGCCCGCCAACCCCGCACCGGCCGTCCCGGCCTGCCAGGCCCTCGGCTGCGCGCACAAGGACCCCAAGACGACCGGCTGCGGCGGCGACGCCCGGACCCTGCTCACCACCAACGTCGGCAAGGTCGTCGTCTACCTCCGGTACAGCCAGAAGTGCCAGGCGGCCTGGGCCGCGATCACCGAGGGCCAGCCCGGCGACCAGGCGATCATCACCACCGGCTCCGGCGAGACCGAGACCGCGCTGATCCACTGGGGGTACGACAACTACTCCTGGATGGTGAACGCGGCGGACCCGGCGGTCACCGTGCGGGTCTGCGGCCAGCGCAAGGAGCCGGAGGGCACCTCCTGCACCGACGCGGTCGCCGACCTGGCCCGGGTGGTCCTCTCCAACGCCATCCCGATCGGCCCGGCCTCCCCGCCCGCGGCGGCCACCACCGAGCCGGCCGCCCCGACCGGCACCACGCCCGCCGCCGGCACCCCGGGAGCCACCGAGCCGGCCCAGCCGTCGCCGGGACAGCCCGGCCAGGCGAGCCCGTCGGCGACCTAGGGCGGCTAGTCGAGGTAGCCCCGGAGCTGGGCGGCGAAGGCGTGGTCGCGGAGCTTGACCAGGGTCTTCGACTCGATCTGGCGGATCCGCTCCCGGGTGACCCCGAACAGCACCCCGATCTCCTCCAGGGTGCGCGCCCGTCCGTCGTCCAGGCCGTAGCGCAGCTGCACCACCTGGCGCTCGCGCTCGCCGAGGGTGTCCAGCACCGCCTCCAGGTGCTGACGCAGCAGCAGGAAGGCCGCGGACTCGACGGGTGACGCCGCGTCGGCGTCCTCGATGAGGTCGCCGAGCGCGACGTCGTCCTCCTCGCCGACCGGGGTGTGCAGCGAGACCGGCTCCTGGGCCAGCCGCAGCAGCTCGCGCACCCGCTCCCCGGTGAGTCCCAGGGCGGCGGCGATCTCGGCCGGGCCGGGCTCCGTCCCGCTCTCCTGGAGCAGTGAGCGCTGCACCCGGACGACCCGGTTGATCAGCTCGACCACGTGCACCGGCACCCGGATCGTCCGGGCCTGGTCGGCCAGTGCCCGGCTCATCGCCTGGCGGATCCACCAGGTCGCGTAGGTGGAGAACTTGTAGCCGCGGGTGTAGTCGAACTTCTCCACCGCCCGGATCAGCCCGAGGTTGCCCTCCTGGACCAGGTCGAGCAGGGTCAGGCCGCGGCCGATGTAGCGCTTGGCGACGGAGACGACCAGACGCAGGTTGGCCTCGATCAGCCGGCGTTTGGCGAGCCGGCCGATCATCACCAGGGTGTCCAGCTCACCGGCCAGCCGGCCGGCCGGGGCCGGGTCGCCCTTCAGCCGTTCCCCGGCGAACAGGCCGGCCTCGATCCGACGGGCCAGGTCGACCTCCTCGGCGGCGGTGAGCAGCCGGATCCGGCCGATCTCGCGGAGGTACTGGCGGAGCAGGTCGGCCGACGGGCCGGTCGGGTCGGCGCCCGGCCGCCCGGGGCGGGCGGCGGTCTCCGGCTCCTCGGGTCCGTCGGACTCCTCGGCTCCGGTGTCGGCGTCGTCCGGGTCGTCGGCGTCGGTGTCACCGGTGACACCGGTGTCGTCGGGGAGGTCACGGTCGTCGCCGGTGCCCCGCGGGGCGTCCCCGGCGTCCGGGTGCCCGGCCGCCCGGTCCTGGGCTGGTATCCGGGCGCCGTCCGGGGGCGGTGCCCCCGCCCGGCCGTGGTCCTCCGGCGGGTCGGCCGCGGCGCAGCGGCCGGACGGCGTGGCGGGTCGGTCGGTGGTCGACTGGGCGGTCGGCTGGGCGATCGCGGCAGGGCCTCGGTCCACGGGCATCCCCTCGGGGCGGGCGCGACTCTGGCGGACCCGCGCTGAACGGAGGTGGGACGTCCTCCAGTGTGCGGCACGCCACAGTCCGTGGCCGAGACTCGTGCGCGGACTTTCTGAACGCGCTCGTACAACTCGGCCCGCCGACCGCCCCGCTCCCGGACGCGCGCCCCCGCCGCCGGCCGGTGCTACAGCGCCGCGGCGCCGCCGCTGCGCAGCGACTGCCCGTACTGCTGGAGCTGCCACAGCTCGGTCTGCACCGCGTGCAGGTCCTCCGGGGCCGCCCGGCTACCGAGCCGCTGGAGGTGCGCACGGACCTCGTCGACCCGCCGGTCCACCGCCAGCAGCCGCAGCTTGACCAGGAACTCCCCCGCGTAGATCGCGTCGACCTTGCGGCGCGAGCGGACCGGTTCCACGGTCAGCTCGGTGACCAGCGAGCGCACCCGGTCGTCCGGGCAGGCCTCGCGCACCACGGCGGTGAAGTCGGCCAGGGCGGCCCCGTACGCGGCGCCGCCGGCCTGGCCGATCGCCCGGCGCACGGCGGTGTAGGGCGGGGTGGGGAACTCGTCCTCGGCGTAGTTGTCGAAGGCCGGCGCGACCAGGTCCGGGTGCTGCAGGGCCAGTTTGAGCAGCTCGCGCTCGACGAACTGGGCCGGGTCGCGCGGGTTGAGCGTGAAGGCCGGACGGGCCGGACGGGCGGGCGCGTCCTGCTGGTCGGCGCGGCGCTGCTGCCCGTTGGCCCGGGGGTTCTGCCGGCGCTCGCGGTCCCAGCGGGCCAGCTGGGAGATCCGGCGGACCACGAACTGCTCGTCCAGGATGCCCAGCATGCCGGCCAGCCGGACGGCGTACTCGTGCTGGATCGAGCGGTCCTTGATCCTGGCGACGATCGGCGCCGCCTCCTCCAGGGCCGCCGAGCGGCCCTCGGGGGTGTCCGCCCGGTGCTTGGCGACCACCGAGGTCAGCGCGAACTCGAACAGCGGGACCGGGTGGTCGATCAGCTCGCGGACCGCCTCGTCGCCCTTGGCCAGGCGCAGTTCGCACGGGTCCATGCCGCCGGGGCTGACCGCGATGGAGGTCTTGGCGGCGAACTTCTGGTCGTCCTCGAAGGCCCGCAGCGCGGCCTTCTGGCCGGCCGCGTCGCCGTCGAAGGTGAAGACGGTCTCGCCGCGGTACTGCGAGGTGTCCATCAGCAGCCGTCGGATGATCTTGATGTGGTCCTCGGCGAAGGCGGTGCCGCAGGTGGCCACCGCGGCGGGGACCCCGGCCAGGTGGCAGGCCATCACGTCGGTGTAGCCCTCCACCACCACCGCCCGGCCCGACTTGGCGATCTCCTTCTTCGCCAGGTCGATGCCGTAGAGCACGTGCGACTTCTTGTAGATCGGCGTCTCGGGGGTGTTGAGGTACTTCGGCCCGTTGTCGTCCTCGCGCAGCCGCCGGGCGCCGAAGCCGATGACCTCGCCGGCGATGTCGCGGATCGGCCAGACCAGCCGGCCCCGGAAGCGGTCGATCAGACCGCCGCGCTGGCCCTGCGAGGCGAGGCCGCCGAGCAGGATCTCCTTGTCCGTGAAGCCCTTGCCGCGCAGGTGGCGGACCAGGTGCTCCCAGCCCGCCGGGGCGTAGCCGACGCCGAAGGTCCGCGCGGCCTCCTCGTCGAAGCCGCGCTCGGCCAGGAAGCGGCGGCCGATCTCGGCCTCGGGCGAGGTGAGCTGCTCCTGGTAGTAGGCGGCGGCCACCTTGTGCGCCTCGACCAGCCGGGTGCGCTCGCCCTGCTGGTGGCGGGGGCTGTAACCGCCCTCCTCGTAGCGCAGGGTGATGCCGGCCTGGGCGGCCATCCGCTCGACGGCCTCGGCGAAGGTGAAGTGCTCGATCTTCATCAGGAAGGCGATGGTGTCGCCGTTCTCCTGGCAGCCGAAGCAGTGGAAGACGCCCTTGGACGGGTTGACGTAGAAGGAGGCGGACTTCTCGTCGTGGAAGGGACAGACGCCCTTGTACTCGCCGCCGCCACCGTTGGTCAGCTGTACGTAGTCGCCGACCACCGCGTCGATCGGCAGTGCGCTGCGCACCGCCTGTACGTCTTCGTCCCTGATCCGCCCGGCCACCCCGGAAGTCTACTGGGGCGGCCGGGATTCCCGGCCGCCGCGGCGGGCGGGCCGGCTACGCCGGGGCGGGGCCGACCAGCCGGGCGTGCAGGGCCAGCGCGGAGGCGTCGGTGAGGGTGGCGATCTGGTCGACGACCGTGCGCAGGGCGGCCCCGTCGTCCTCCGCCTCCCGGTGCATCGCGGCGAACACCGGGTCGAGCACCTCGGGGGCCCGCTCGTTCAGGACGTGCGCCAGCTCGGCGATCACGATCCGCTGGCGGGCCCGGAGCTGCGCCTGCTCGTCGCGCTGCATCACGTAGCGGACGGCGACCGCCTTGAGCACCGCGCACTCCAGCCGGACCTCGCGCGGGACCACCAGCTCGGCCGCGTACCGGGTGAGCCGGCCGGGGCCGTAGCGGGCCCGGGTGGCCTGCTCGGCGGCCAGGCAGAACCGGCCGATCAGCTGGCTGGTGAGGTCCTTGAGGCCGGCCCTGGCGCGGGCGGTGCCGTCGTACGACTCGGGCCACCACTCCTGGGCGAGCAGCCGGTCCAGGGCGGCGGCCAGCTCCTCGGTCCCGGCGTCCCGGGCGTAGCGCCCGGCGACCTCGAACAGTCCGGCGCGCTCGCCCGGGGCGCGCAGCGCGGCCGGGTCGATGTGGCCGGCCTGGAGGCCGTCCTCGACGTCGTGGGTGGAGTAGGCCACGTCGTCGGACCAGTCCATGACGGTGGCCTCGAAGCACCGGCGGCCGCCCGGGGAGCCGGCCCGCAGCCAGCGGAAGACCGGCAGGTCGTCGGCGTAGACGCCGTACTTGGGGGAGGCCGGGTCGGTGGGGTGGGCGCCGTGCGGCCAGGGGTACTTGGTGGCGGCGTCCAGGGCGGCCCGGGTCAGGTTGAGGCCGACGCTGCGGCCGGGCCAGGGGGCGAGCCGGGCGGGCGCCTCGTCCTGCGGGGCGAAGCGCTTGGGCTCCAGGCGGGTGAGGATGCGCAGCGACTGCGCGTTGCCCTCGAAGCCGCCGCAGGCCGCGGCGGCCTGGTCGAGCGCCTCCTCGCCGGTGTGGCCGAACGGCGGGTGGCCGATGTCGTGGGCCAGGCAGGCGGTCTCGACGAGGTCCGGGTCGCAGCCGAGGGCGGCGCCCAGTTCGCGGCCGACCTGGGCGCACTCCAGGGAGTGGGTCAGCCGGGTGCGCGGGAAGTCGCTGCGCATCGGGGCGACCACCTGGGTGGTCCCGGCGAGCCGGCGCAGGGCGGCGGAGTGGAGCACGCGGGCGCGGTCGCGCTGGAAGGCCGTGCGGCCGGGACGCTTGTCCGGTTCGGGCACCCAGCGGGCCTCGGCGGCGCGGTCGTACGGGATCGGGGCGGCGGTGAGGCGGTGCGCGGTGTCGTCCATATGCACCTCACCGTACGCCGGACCGGTGACACCCGGAGTGTGCCGCGCGCGACGGCGTGCGGGCCGGGGCGTGAACCCTCGGCCGCACGCCGGGGCCGTCCCGGGGGCCGCTCCTGCGGCCCGGTGACCGGCCTCCTCCGCCCTGCCCCTCCACCCCGGCGCCTGCGCCCGCCGCTCAGCCGCGGACGGCCTTCAGCACGGCCGCGGCGGCGCCCTCCTGGCCCTTGGCGTTGGGGTGGATCGGCGCCAGGCCGCGCGCCGGGAACGGCGGCTCCACCCAGCGGACGTCCTCCCCCGCGCACATGTCGTGGCCGGCCGAGGGCGCCGCCAGGTCGACGAAGACCGCGCCGGCGGCCTCCGCCCGCCGCTTGAGCATCGCGTTGAGCTGCTGCTCCTTCTCCACCAGGAAGCCGAGGTCCGCGCCGGTGACCGTCGGGCCCAGCACCGGAACGCAGGCCGCCGGGTCGGCCGGCAGCAGCACCGGGTAGCCGACCACGTAGACGCGGGCCTGCGGGGCCCGCCGCTTGATCTCCTTCAGCTGCGTGCCGAGCCGCTCGCCCGCGCTGTCCACCTTGCGTTGCACCTGGTCGCCGCCGTCCGCGACGGCGTAGGAGTCACGGCACGGCGAGGCGGCACGGTCCGAGCCGACCAGGCCCTTGAGCGCGTCCACCAGGTTCTCCTTGGCGCACTGGCCGACGACCTCCATGAACCCGGCGTCGTTGCCGCCGATGCCGAGGGTGACCAGGCGGGTGGCCGGGGTCAGTGCGTCCAGCTGCGGCGGGTTGGCTCCGCCGTCGGTGGGCTGGGCGGCGCCGAGGTCGCCCGTGCGGGCACCGCTGCAGCTGACGTCCTGGAACCGCTCGGTCGTCAGGCCCAGCGCCTTGGCCACCAGGGACGGGTAGTTGACCGCCGAACGGGAGCAGCCCTTCGGCTCCCCCACCTGCGGGCCGATCTTCAGGCCCGCCGTGTAGGAGTCGCCGAGGGCCACGTAGGGCCCGGTCGGCGCCGGGGTGGGCGTGGGGGTCGGGGTGGCCGCGGCCGCGGCGGCGCGCGCGGGTGCGGAGCCGTCCGGAGCGGCGGCGGCGACGGTCGCCGCGCCGGAACCGGAGCAGCCTGCCACCAGCACGGCGGCGAGGCCCGCGCTCAGCGCGCCGGTGAGCGCGGCGGTCGGGCGTACGGACAGAGGCACAGGGATCCCCCCGGGTAGGAGCCGTTGGCGTTCTTCCTACGACGGGCCCGTCCCCCGGGCACCGCAGTGGCCAACGGACGGGCGCGCCGGATGGATCCCGCCCGGCGCGGGGAATTCTCCGGCGCCGCCCGGTGGTTCCGGTCGCCCCGTGGCCGGTCGCGGCGGGTCCGCGCCGCCGCTCCGGCCCGCCGGCTATTCCGGTCCGCGCTCGTGCTCGGCCAGGAACTGCTCGAAGCGCCGGCCCAGCTCGTCGGCCGAGGGCAGGTCCACCGGCTCGGCCAGCAGGCTCTCCCGGCCCTGCGCGCCCGCCACCGCGTCGTACTGCCCCTCCATGCCGCGGATCGCCGACCGCAGCTCGCCGTCCCCCTGCGCCAGCTGCTCCTCGATGTCGGCGTACACCTCGTCGACCCGCTCGCGCAGCAGCGTGCCGGGCAGCACCAGGCCGGTCGCGGACTGCACCGCCTCCAGGATCAGCACCGCGGCGGCCGGGTACGCCGAGCGCGCCACGTAGTGCGGCACGTGCGCGGCGAAGCCCAGGACGTCGCGCCCGGCCTCGGCGAGCCGGAACTCCAGCAGGGCCTGGGCGCTGCCCGGGACCTGGGCCTGCTCGAACCACTGCGGGTAGCCGGCCGCGAGGTCCAGCCGGTTGCCGTGCGGGGTCAGCCCCACCGGGCGGGTGTGCGGCACGCCCATCGGGATGCCGTGGAAGTCGACGGTCAGCCGGACGTCGAAGCGCTCGGCCAGCTCCAGGACGGCGGCGACGAAGCGCTCCCACTCGACGTCCGGCTCGGGTCCGGTGAGCAGCAGGAACGGTGAACCGGCGGCATCGTGGACGAGCTGGAGCAGGATCTCCGGCGGCTCGTAGGACGACCACTTCTCGCGGTCGAAGACCATCGGGGGTCGGCGGGCCCGGTAGTCCACCAGGCGGTCGTGGTCGAAGCGGGCCACCACCTGCGGCCCGCCCGTCTCCAGCAGGTGGGCGACCACCTGGGCGCCCGCCTCGCCGGCGTCCATGAAGCCCTCGAAGTGGTGCAGCAGCACCAGGCCGGCACCGGTGTCCGCCAGTGCGGCCCTCGCGGTGGCGACGGCGGCCACGCCCTGCTGGTCGAGCTCGTACAGCGCCTGGGGGTCACGCACCGCGCACCCACACCCCGTTTCCCTGATCGTCGCGGTTCGCCGTCCGCTTCCCCCCGCGCGTCGGCCCGCGCGGGGGCTCGTGCCCGGCTCTCCTGGTCCAGCGTGCGGAGCGCCGCCGGAATTCCCGGCGCACCGGCCCCGTTTCCCGCGGCCGTACACCGCACGCCCCCGCCGGACGGCGCTCGGGACGGCTCCCCGGGCCGCGCCCGGGACGGTCCGCGGACCGGCGTTCACGCCTGCCGGACCATGATCGCACCCGGAGTGAAAGCCCCAGGTCAGGGGGCGGCGAACGGCCGCCTCCGCCCGGCCGCGGCCTGTGACGGGGGCCATTCGTGTGCCCTGAAGTGACGCACCGCCTTCTGGCGGGTATCGTCCTCTCGCTGCCTCGCATCGTCGCGTCGTCGTCACGTCGTCCGTAACGCCGTCGACCACGTCCCGGACCGGTGCTCGGCCAGTCACCCACGACGCATCTTGCCTTCATCTGGCCGCCTGCTTCCCTTCGCGCACTCGTCTCCTCTTCGGCCATCTCGCGGACGCACACTGTCCCCTCGCTCATCCCGCCGGACCGGTCCGTCGACCCGTGTCCGTTCCGGCACCGCGCTGCCCGCCTCCGGGCCGTCGCTCCCCGCCCCGCCCGCCCGGTCTCCGGCGTGCACGGGCACCGGTGGGCGCACTCCGGGGCGGGGCGAATCCGTCCATCACCGCCCCGCGCCGTACCCCGGCACGGGCCGGTGCCCTCCGACCGATGAAGGACCGAAGGTTCCGTGCCCGTACCTGTCATCCTCACCGGCCGCACCGTGCGGCTGGAGCCCCTCGCCGCGCACCACGCCGCGGCCCTCGCCGCGGCCGGCGCCGAGGACCGTACGACCTACGCCTTCACGCCCGTCCCGCACGGCCTGGAAGCGGCCCGGGAGTACATCGCCCGTGCCCTGGCCGACCAGGCCGCGGGCCGGTCGCTCCCGTTCGCGACGGTGAACCAGGCCGACGGCCGCGTGGTGGGCTCGACCCGCTTCCTCGAACTCGACTACTGGCGGGGCCCGCTGGTCTGGCCGCCGGCCCCGGGCGTGCCGTTCGGAGATCCGGCCACGGCCGTCCCGGACGCCGCCGAGATCGGCAACACCTGGCTGTCGCCGCGCGCCCAGGGCACCGGCATCAACACCGAGGCCAAGCTGCTGATGCTGCGGCACGCCTTCGAGGCGTGGGGCGTGCAGCGGATCTCGCTGCGGGCCGACGCCCGCAACCTGCGGTCGCGCACCGCGATCGAGCGGCTCGGCGCCACCTCCGAGGGCGTCCGCCGGGCGCACTCGCGCGGGCTGGACGGGGTGGTCCGGTCCACCGCGTTCTACTCGATCCTGGACGCCGAGTGGCCGGCCGTCCGGGACATCATCGAACTGCGGATCGCCGCCGCGACCTCGCCGAGCGCCCCGGACCCGGCGCTCAGCCAGGAGTGCCTTAGACACGGCGGCGGCTCCGGGCAGCTGATCACCGCCTGACCGGCGCGCCCCGGCCGGCTCCGGAGGCCGGCCCGGGCGCCCGACCGGGGCGGGGCCCCGCCGTCGGCGCGGGTCACGGCACGCCGGGCCGTCCGCCGGCCCCGCCGCTCCGGTGGGCCCCACAGGTCCGCCCGGTCCGGTCGCTCCGGTCGCCCGCGAGGCTGCCCGGTTCCGGGAACGCCCAGGCGGGCAGCGGTTCCCGGGCGGCCGACCAGGCCGCCCGGGATGCCGGCCGTGCCGGTGTGCGCCGCGACCACCCCGCCGGTGATCGCGGCCACGGTGTCCGTGTCCCCGCCCGCCGAGACGGCCTCCCAGACCGCCGCCGGGTAGTCGGAGAGCCGGCGGGCCGCGCACCACAGCGCGTACGGGACGGTGTCGACGGCGCTGGTCCGGCTGCCGTTGCCGAGGATCCGCGCCACCGCCGCGAGGTCGGGCTCGGCGAGCAGGGCGACCGCCTCGGTCAGGCCGTCGCGCACCGCCCCGGGCGGCGTGAGGTCCCGCACCGGCTCCAGGAAGCCCCCGGGCGCCACCCGCTCCCCGCGGGTCCGTGCCGCGTACGCCGCGGCCACCGCGACGGCGATCGCGCCGTCCACGGCCTGCGGGTGGGTGTGGGTGATCAGCGCGGTGTCGGCGGCCGGCCGACCGCCGCGGCCGGGTCGTGCGGGTACGCGGCGCCGAGCGGGGCGACCCGCATCGCGGCGCCGTTGCCGTACGAGCCCCGGCCGTCGAACTGCGCGCGGGCCAGGGCCACGGCGTCCCCGCCCTCCCGGACCAGCCGCAGCAGGCGGTTGGCGGACGGGCCGTAGCCGCGGTCGAAGTCGTGCCGGTGGGCGAAGGCGTGGGTGAGATCGGCCACATCGATCCCGCCGCGGGCGGTCTGCGCGGCGTACACCGAGCACGCCATCCCGGTGTCGTCGGTCCACGGCCAGGGGCCGGGTGGGGCGGTGCGGGCCGCGAGGTGGGCACGGGCGGTGGCGGGGACGAAGAACTGGGCGCCGAGGGCGTCGCCCGCGGAGAGGCCTTCGAGCGCGTCGAACGCGGGGCCGGAGTGAGGAGTCGTCATCGCGGGCAAGCACAGTGCTCCACCCGTCACCGCGTCAACCTCGTTTGACCGGACAGCCCCCGGCGGGCGATGTTCCGCATACCGCCGATCCGGGCGGGCACCACCCGGGCATGACTCTCGCCGGCTCCCCCGTCGACCCGCTGCTGCTGCTCGGGGCCGATCAGCAGCACATCGTCACCCGTGCCCAGCTGCGCGGGCTCGGCGTGCCGTCCGGCACCATCGCGCACCGGCTGCGGACCGGCGGGCCGTGGCAGCGGGTGCTGCCCCGGGTGATCTGCCTGCAGACCGGGCGGCTGACCGCGCACCAGCGGCTGCGGGCCGCCGTCGCCTACGCGGAACCCAAGGGGCGGCCCGGACCGCCCGTCGGGGAGGTGCTGCTCACCGGCACCGCGGTGCTCGCCGACGCCGGGCTCCCCTCCGCCGGGCACCCGGCGGACCTCACCGAGGTCGACGTGCTCGTCCCCGCCCGGCGCCGGGTCGCCGACCGGGAGTTCGTGCGGGTCCACCGGGCGAGCGGCGCGATGCCGGGCGGCTTCGAGCGCGACGACGGGCTCTGGAGCACCTCGGTCGCCCGGGCGCTGGCCGACCTCGCGCCCCGGGAGAGCGGCCGGCGCCGGTTCCGCGCCCTGTGCGCCGAGGCCGTGCAGCGGCGGCACTGCGAACTCGGCGAACTCCTCGACCAGTTGCTCGCCCGCCCGGACGCCCGCGAACTGCCCCGGCTGGCCGGGGTGGTGGAGGAACTGACGGCCGGGGTGCGCTCGGTGGCCGAGGGCGAGGCCCGGGACGCGGTGCGCGGCGCCGGACTCCCCGAGCCGCTCTGGAACCCGGTGCTCTTCCTCGACGGGCGGTTCCTGGCGGTGCCGGACGCCTACTGGCCGCAGGCCTGCACCGCGCTGGAGATCGACTCCCGGGCCTGGCACCTGCGCCCGGCCGACCACGAGCGGAGCCTGACCCGCGCCAACCGGCTGACCGCCGCCGGCCTGCCGGTCGTCCGCACCACCCCCGTCCAGCTGCGCCGCGACCCCGGGCCCGTGCTGCGGGAACTGGCCGCCCTGCTGGCGGCCGGGCCGCACGGCCCGCACGGCCGGATCACCTGGCGCCGGGCCCGGTGAGAGGGGTGCGCGCCGCCCGGCGGCCCGGCGGACGCCGCACCGGACGGCGCGGGCCCGGTCGCACGGGTCAGCAACGGGCGTCGATCTCCTGGAAGGTGGCGTAGTGGTCGGCGGTCCAGTACTGCTCGCCGGAGTCGCCGGTGACCACCCGGCGGGCGCCGCGGTCGCCGGACCCGGGGGTGACCACGGTGAACTCGTGGTAGTAGCCGGAGGTCTTGCGCGGGAGGCGGCTCTCGCGGTTCTCGAAGACGATGCCGTCCGAACGGTAGGGGTAGGGGCCGCCCTTGGCGATCAGGCCGAGGGTGTCGAGGGCCTGGCCTGGCAGCCTGGTGCGGCAGACGTCGGCCATCGCCGGGTCGGTCGGCACCCAGGCGGTGGCGCCGGTGGCAGCCGGCGGCGGGGTGGCCGGGGCGGAGGGCCTGGGCGCGCTGGGCTTCGGCGCCTGACCCGTCGGGGTGGCGGCCGGAGCCGTCGCGGTGGCTCCGGAGGGGCTCGCGGTGGCCTTGGGCGGGCCGTCGCCGGTGTCGTCCGAGGCGACGTACCCGATCACGGCGGCGATCGCGCAGAACAGCACGACGACGACGGTCCACAGGCGGTTTCTGCTGGTCATGGGCTCCAGCTTGGCAGCCGCCGGGGCCGTGCCCGGCCAGCCACACGCGTGGCCGCGGCCACATCCGGCCCGGCCGCGGACGCCCGGGCGGGCGTGCACGGCCCCGGGAAGCCGTACGGCCGGGGCGGGTACGGACGCCGTTGTCCGTACCC
>NZ_JBHJRC010000109.1:0-24935 GCF_042261735.1 Kitasatospora sp. NPDC056327
TCAGGTCGACAGACTGTCCGCCCCCGCCGCGTGCCCGGAGCCGTCAGGACCTCCCGGCGCCGTGCCCGCCGTCCGGTCCGCCGCGGTCGCGCCGCCGGGTCAGGAGGCGGCGGACCGGTCCGGTGACCGCCCCGGCCGCCCGCGCCGTCCGGGAGCGGGCCGCCAGCCGCGCGGTCAGCAGCGCCTCCGAGATCCGCCACCGCAGCTGGGCGGAGGACGGCGGCAGCAGCAGCGCCCTGATCCGGCCCCGCCGGCCGGCGTGGGCCCGCAGCCCCTCGCGGGCCGTCCGGACGTCCGCCGCCAGCGGTCCGCCGATCTCCGCGGACCGGGCGTAGAGCACCCGCTCGGTGGCCACCGCCACCCGGCCGGCCGCCGCGGCCGAGGCCTCGTCCAGCTCGGCGCTCTCGGCGATCCGGCGGGCGGCGGCCCGCGGGGTGCGCGAGTCGTCGGGCGGGATGCCGAGGTCCCAGGCGGAGTCGATCAGCTCCTCCCAGGCGGCCAGCACCTGGGCGTCGGTGAGCCCGCCCGGCCCCGGCCCGCCGGGGCGCCGCCGCCCGCCCGCCCCGAGCCGGCGCCGGCGCAGCAGGGTGCGCCAGACCATCGGGGTGAGCAGCAGGGCGAGCAGGAGCAGGACCGCCCCCAGCACGGCCAGGGTCCGGCCGGAGGGCAGCAGGGACTCGTCACCGGCACCGGTGGCGGTGTCCCGCCGGTCGCCGCAGTCGCCGGTGCGGCGGGCCTTGGCGTCGCAGTCCGGGTTGGCGGACGGCACCTGGACCGGCGCGGTGACCTGCGGCTGCGGGGCCGGCGCGGTGGTCGGCTGGGTGGCCGGCGCGGAGACCGGGTCGGCGTAGTCGGGCTGGACGCCGCGGCCCGGGGTGGGCTCGAAGCGCAGCCAGCCGTAGCCCTCGAAGTACAGCTCGGGCCAGGCGTGGTACATCGCGTCGGTCACCGTGTAGGTGTTGTTGCCCTTGGTGTCGCCGGGGGTGAAGCCGAGCGCGACCCGGGACGGGACCTTCAGCATGCGGGCCATCACCGCCATGGTGGAGGCGAAGTGGACGCAGAAGCCCCGGCGGTCGGTCAGGAACCTGGCGATGGCGTCGCCGCCGCTGTCGGGCTTGACCGTGGTGTCGTAGGTGAACTGGGACCCGTTGGTGAACCAGGCGCGCAGCGCCTCCATCTTGTCGTACGTGGTCTTGGCGTTCCGGGTCACGTCGAGGGCGGTCTTCTCGACCACCGGCGGCAGGGCGGGCACCTCCAGGTACTGCCGGCCGACCCGCTCGCCCGCCGCGGGGGCCTTGCGCAGGTCGGTGGCGGTGGGCTGGACGTCCAGCGAGGTGAAGCCGTACGCGATGCCCTTGATCGCCCTCTTCCTGGTGGGGATCAGGCTGGCGGTCACCGGGTCGAGCTGCCAGGCGGAGGTGTCGGGCAGCTCGACGGACTTGGCCGGGTAGGCCACCGGCAGCCAGGCCTCGTCCAGCTGGTTGCTGATGGCGACGTTGCCCGTCAGCGTGGGCAGCTCGGCGTTCTTCAGGCCATCGGGGTCGGGCATGGCGCCGCCGAACGCGATCGTGCTGGACGACCTGCGCTCCCAGGCGGCGCCGTCGAAGGCGTCCAGCGCGCCGGTGCGCAGATAGCTGGACTCGGCGCCCGGACCGGACAGCACGTAGGTGAACAGTTCGACGTTGCGCGGGTTGGGGAGCGCCCCGGTCAGGGCGACCATGGGATCGAGGCTGCTGACCCCCGCGCCGCCCGCCCGGCCGGCGGTCGTGCCGGACCCGGTGAGCAGCAGGCCGGAGCCCCAGCCCGGCAGGAACGCCGGCACCAGCAGGGCGAGCACCAGGGCGAGGACGCCGACCTGGCGGCCGTTCTGGCCGAGCGCGCCCGGTCCGCCCTCGCCGCGCTCGGCGCCGCGGAAGACCCGGCCCCAGCGGGAGACCCGGTCCTGGCCCTCGGCGAAGAGCAGCACCAGGTAGCCGGCCGCGGCGGTGGCGAACCAGAGCCAGCTGCCCTCGTCGCCGGCCAGGCCGTTGCCGACCGAGTAGAGCGCCAGCAGCGGCAGCCCGGCCAGCGCCGAGCGGCGGTAGGTGACGGCGACGGCGTCCACCGCGACGGCGATCAGCCCGACCGAGCCGACCAGGATCAGCCGCAGGCCGGGGCTGGGCGGCGCGGGGATGGCGTAGTCCTGGACGTCCTTGAACCCCTGGGCCAGGACCTGTCCGAGGCCGCGGACCGACTCGGTCCCGGGGACGACGCCGCCGAAGACCGCGCCGGAGGAGGCGAAGCCGACCAGCAGCAGGACGAACAGCACCAGCAGTTGGCCGACCGGGACGGTCCACCGGTAGAACGGCGTGCGCCGCAGGCCGGCGCCGACCGCCGCGACCGCCGCGACCACCAGGACGGCGTGCGCGATCCAGCCCTTGGTGGTCAGCAGCGGGATCAGGCAGAGCGAGGCCAGGGCGGTGGCCAGCGCCGAGTAGACGGTCAGTTTGGCCCGGGTGGTCACGCGCCGGCCTCATCTCGGTAGGGGGAGGGCGACTCGGTCCGGTCGGCGGCCCGCCACAGCTCCGGGACGGAGTCGCCGGCCCGGACGGTGAGCACCGTCCAGCCGGCCTCCCGCAGCCGGCGGGCCCGGTCGCGGAACTCCTCGCCGCCGGTCTCGGGGGCGAGCAGGCGCAGGCCGGCCCAGGTGTCGGTGTCGAGCAGGAAGACGACGGCGCCGCCGGTGCGGCCGCGCAGCCGGGCGAGCCGGGCGGTCTGCTCCTCGTCGAGTTCGCCGAGCACGGCGACCAGCAGGCCCTCGCCGCCGGCCCGCAGGGGTTCCTCGGCGCGGGAGAGGCCGGCCCCCTCGGAGAGGTCGACGACCGCGAGCGCGTCCAGGATCACCCCGGAGGCGTCGGCGGCGTGGTGGCCGGAGTCGCCCTCGGTGCCGGGGACGGCGTGGCCGGTGTCGGTGAGCAGCCGGGTCTGGTAGCCGCGCTCCAGCAGGTGCACGGCGACGGAGGCGGCGCAGGCGACGGCCCACTCGAAGGAGGAGGCCGGGCCGTTGCCCCGGTGGCCGATCTCGCGGGTGTCCAGCAGGACGGTGGCGCGGGCCTTGCGGGGCTGCTCCTCGCGGCGGACCATCAGCTCGCCGTAGCGGGCGGTGGACTTCCAGTGCACCCGGCGCAGGTCGTCGCCGGCCCGGTACTCGCGCAGGATGACGTCGTCGTCGCCGGCCAGCGCGAGGGAGCGGGTGCGGCTGTCGCCCTGCCCGGCCCACTCGCCGCTGAGCCGCACGTGCGGCAGCGGCAGCACCTGGGGGACGACGGTGAGCACGTCGGAGGCCGAGAACGACCGGTTCAGCTCGCACATCCCGAACGGGTCGGACAGCCGCAGCTGGAGCGGGCCGAGCGGGTAGCGGCCGCGCAGGTCGGAGCGGACCCGGTAGGAGACCTCGCGGTGGCCGCGCGGCTCGACCCGGTCCAGCACGAACCGCGGGCGCGGCCCGAGCACGTAGGGGACCTTGTCCTCCAGCAGCAGCAGGCCGGTGGGGACCCGGGAGACGTTGTCCACCCGCAGGTGCACCCGGGCCTCCTGGCCGGCCACCGCCCGGCGCGGGCTGAGGCGGCGGCCGCTGGCCACCCGGTAGCGGGTGTTGGCCAGCAGCAGTGCGGCCGCCAGCGGCAGGACGGCGAGCAGCACGCCGACGCGCAGCAGGGCGTTCTGGCCGAGCAGGTACGAACAGGCCACCGCGGTCAGTCCGGCGGCGAGGAAGGACCGCCCCCGGGTGGTGAGGCCGCGCAGGCCGGCCCGCAGGCCCGACGGTCCGTCGGACGGGCCCACCTCAGCCCCTCCGGACGGCCGTGCCGCCCTGCGGGCGCGGCAGCGGCAGGCGGGCGACCAGGTCGGTGACGATCTGCTCGGAGGTGCGCCGGCTGAGCTGGGTCTCGGCGGTGGGCATCAGCCGGTGGGCGAGCACCGGGACGGCGAGGCGCTGGATGTCGTCGGGGGTGACGTACTCGCGGCCGTCCAGGGCGGCGGCGGCCCGGGCGGCCCGGACCAGGTGCAGGGTGGCGCGGGGCGAGGCGCCGAGGCGCAGCTCGTGGCTGGTGCGGGTGGCGGCGACCAGGTCGACGGCGTAGCGGCGGACCGGGTCGGCGACGTGCACGGTGCGGACCAGCTCGATCAGCTTGAGGATGTCGGCGGCGTGCGCGACCGGCTGCAGGTCGTCCAGCGGGCTGGCGCCGGCGTGCACGTCGAGCATCGCGAACTCGGCCTCGGGGCTGGGGTAGCCCATGGAGATCCGGGCCATGAAGCGGTCGCGCTGGGCCTCCGGGAGGGGGTAGGTGCCCTCCATCTCCACCGGGTTCTGGGTGGCGACCACCATGAACGGCGAGGGCAGCTCGTAGCTGGTGCCGTCGATGGTGACCTGGCGCTCCTCCATCGACTCCAGCAGCGCGGACTGGGTCTTCGGCGAGGCGCGGTTGATCTCGTCGCCGACCACGATCTGCGCGAAGATCGCGCCGGGGCGGAACTCGAAGTCGCGCTGCTGCTGGTCGAAGATGTTGGTGCCGGTGACGTCCGAGGGCAGCAGGTCCGGTGTGAACTGGATGCGCCGCACGGTGCAGTCCACGGACCGGGCGAGCGCCTTGGCCAGCATGGTCTTGCCGACGCCGGGCACGTCCTCCAGCAGCAGGTGACCCTCGGCCAGCAGGACGGTCAGGGCGATCCGGACGGCCTCCGGCTTGCCCTCGATCACGCTCTCGATGTTGGCCCTGATGCGGTCGACGACGGCGGCGAGTTCCGGCAGGCCGACCGGGTGGTACCCCGGTGCCCCCCGGTCGCTCCCCGCACGACCGTTGAGACCCGCCTGATCGCTGTAGCTCGTCACCCGTTCGCTCCCTGGCACAACCACGGCCGGCTCCGTCCGAGGCCGGCCCCCACCCCATGCTGGACGCGGCCCCTCCGGAAGCGGTTCCGTGTGCGGGAGCCGGGTGCCGGAGTGCGGCCTGCGGCTGGCCGCCCCAGGTGGTTCGAGGTCAGACCGGCAGGCGCATTCTCCCCCGTGCGGAGGCATGAAGTCACCACTTGGAAAGACTGCCTGGCGCGAAGTGGGCGGTGGGGAACGCCCGGCGGCCCGGACGGCGCTGGCCGGGCCGGTCGGGCGGGCGGGATCAGTGGATCTCGCGCAGCAGCCCGGTGTGGACGTCGAACACGAAACCGCGCACGTTGTCGGTGTGGGGCAGGAAGGGCGAGGTGCGGACCCGCTGCATCGACTGCCGGACATCGCTGTCCAGGTCGACGAAGGCCTCGACGGCCCACTGCGGACGCTGGCCGACCTCGACCTCCAGTTCGCGCCGGAAGTCCTCGGTGAGGCCGAGCAGGCCGCAGCCGGTGTGGTGGATCAGCGCGACCGAGCGGGTGCCCAGGGCGCGCTGGCTGATGGTGAGGGAGCGGATGGTGTCGTCGGTGACGACGCCGCCCGCGTTGCGGATGACGTGGGCGTCGCCGAGTTCGAGGCCGAGGGCCGCGAACAGGTCGAGCCGGGCGTCCATGCAGGCGACCACGGCGATCTTCTGGACGGGGCGGGCGTCCATGCCGCCGTCGCGGAAGGTCACCGCGTAGTCGCGGTTGGACGCGACGAAGCGGTCGATGACGGTCGGTCGGTCGGTGTCGGCAGCGGCGGTCGGCGTGGGCCGGTCGGGTGTCACTGTCATGGTGAAGACGTTAGTGCGATTCGGCTGTTCCGGGTGGGGCCGATTGCTACAGAGCGGGCCCGCGTGACCGAGCGCATGTCCACAACGCCCGCACCCCGTCCGCACCACCCCCCCCCGTCCGCCGTCCGGGTGGCCCAGCCAGGCCCCTGGCATGTGCCGGGAGCACCGTCGCGACCTGCGGTGATCCGTACCGCCGGCCGGGTGGTGCGCCGGAGCGGACCATTGACTGACGGGGCGTGCGCGATAGAGTTGCGGCGCAGTGGAGCACACCCTCGGGGGCCCGTCAACCGGGCCTTTCCGGCCGTGCGACGGCTGACGCGGCCCGTGGCCTCCACCCGCTCCCCGTACCACCTGGCGCACCTTCCCCGGCGCCGGGCGGCCACGGCCTTCCCCAGGAGCGGGCGGGGACCACGGGCCGCGCGGTCCGGTTCCGCTCCCGTCCCGCCTCCGGCCCGTGCGACGGCTCCGCGGCACGGTGGGACAGAATGGTCGCAGGCTCCCCGGATCTCGGGCGGCCTTCGCACCGAGGAAGGGCGCCACAGCGCATGACCACCAACGATCCGGCTCCCAAGCACGTCCCGGTGATGCTGCAGCGGTGCATGGACGCGCTGGCCCCGGCGATCTCGCGGCCCGGCGCGGTGGTGGTGGACGCCACCCTCGGTCTCGGCGGTCACAGCGAGGCCCTGCTCACCCAGTTCCCGGACGTCCGGCTGATCGCGGTGGACCGCGACCCGGCGGCGCTGAAGCTCTCCGGCGAGCGGCTGGCCCGTTTCGGCGACCGGGCGACCCTGGTGCACGCCGTCTACGACGAGATCCCCGAGGTGCTGGAGCGCCTGGAGGTCCCGCGGATCGACGGCGTCCTGTTCGACCTCGGCGTCTCCTCGATGCAGCTGGACGAGGCCGACCGCGGCTTCGCCTACGCCCAGGACGCCCCGCTGGACATGCGGATGGACCAGACCCGGGGGATCAGCGCGGCGGAGGTGCTGAACACCTACAGCCACGGCCGGCTGGCCCGGATCCTCAAGCTCTACGGCGAGGAGCGGTTCGCCGGCAAGATCGCCTCGGTGATCCTCCGGGAGCGGGAGAAGGAACCGTTCACCAACAGCGCGCGTCTGGTCGATCTGGTGCGCAACGCCATCCCGGCCGCCACCCGCCGCACCGGCGGGAACCCGGCCAAGCGGACCTTCCAGGCGCTGCGGATCGAGGTCAACGGCGAGCTGGAGGTCCTGGACCGGGCGATCCCCGGGGCACTGGACGTCCTGGCGCTCGGTGGACGGATCGTCGTGATGTCGTACCAGTCGCTGGAGGACCGTCTGGTCAAGCAGTACTTCGCGGCCGGGGCGACCACCACCGCCCCGCCGGGGCTGCCCTTCGTGCCGGAGGAGCACCAGCCCTGGCTCAAACTGATCACCCGCGGTGCCGAGCAGGCCACCGAGGAGGAGATCGAGGAGAACCGGCGCGCCGCGCCCGTGCGGCTGCGGGTGGCGGAGAGGATCAGGGACCGAAGCACCCGGGGCTGAACCGGCACCGGGGCGGTCCGAAGGGCGGAGGAAAGACAGTGGGGCCGGTGGCCGGAGGCGGGGCGGGGGGCCGTGTGCTCCCCGGGCAGAGCGGCAGGGCGCGGATCACCGTGCGCCCGGGGCGGCCGGTACGGGGGCGGACGCCGTTCGCGGTGCTGGTGGTGCTGCTGCTCGGGGCCGGGCTGCTCGGGCTGCTGGCGCTGAACACGGCGCTCAACGAGGGCTCCTTCGAACTGTCCCGGCTGAAGCGGCAGACCACCGTGCTGACCGACGAGCAGCAGGGGCTGCAGCACCTGATCGACCAGAACTCCGCACCGGACTCGCTGGCCCGCCGGGCCGGTGAGCTGGGCATGGTGCCGGCCGCCGGGATGGCCTTCCTCGACCTGCCGAACGGCGGCGCGGTGGTCGGCACGGCCAAGCCGGCCCAGGACAGCCCGCCGGTGAAACGGTCCACCGTGGAACCCTGGCCCGGGAAGCAGCCCGCGCCGAGCGCCCAGCCGGCCGTCCCGCCGACCGCCGGCGGCACCCCGGCGGCCCCGCCGCCGCCGGCCGCGGCCACCGGCGCCGCGCCGAGCGGTGCGGCCACCGGCGGCGACGTCACCGTGCAGGTCAACCCGGGCCCGGCGCAGCAGTCGCCGCGGCCGAGCGGGGGTGCCGTCCGATGAGCACGCCCCGTCAGCCCTCCGGCGGCGCCGGCGGGCGCCGGCCCGTCAAGGGCGCCGCGCCGCGTCCGGCCGCCCCGCGCGGCCAGTCCGGCGGTCAGCCGCCGGCCGCCGGCCGGGACCGCACGCCGAAGGCGCAGAGCCCGCGGACGCCCGGTCCCAGGGCGCAGAGCCCGTGGACGTCCGACCCCAAGGGCCGCGGTGCCAAGGCCCAGCCCGCCGGCGCGCAGCCGTCCGGGCAGTCCAGGGCGCCGGCCGCCAAGCCGCCGGCCGCCAAGGGCCGGACCGTCCGGGGCCAGGCCCCGAAGGAGCAGTCCGGCCGCCCCCGGCCGCGCGGCGCCGAGGGACGTCCGCCGGCTCCCCGGCCGCGCCCGCAGGGCCGCCCGCCGCAGCGCCGCCCCGTCTCCCGGGGGATCCGGCTGGCCGACCCGCGGCGCCGGCTGCGGGTGATCACCATCGCGATCTCGGTGGTGTTCTCGGTCTTCGCCGGCCGTCTGGTCCAGCTCCAGCTGCTGGACTCCGACGCGCTGGCCGCCGACGCCAACACCAACCGCTACCTGAACATCCCGATCACCGCCGAACGCGGTTCGATAACGTCCTCCGACGGCGTCGCGCTCGCCGCCACCGTCGACGCCTACGACATCACCGCCGACCCGGCGATGTTCACCCCCGAGGCGACCGGCCTGCCGGACGCGCCCGAACAGGCCGCCGCCCTGCTGGCGCCGATCCTCGGCGTGCCCAAGGAGAAGCTCGCCGCGGACCTGCACACGCCCAGGAGCCGCTACAAGCGGCTGGCCGCCCAGCAGACCCCGGACGTCAAGAACCAGGTCAGCGACCTCAAGTCCAGCCTGGAGAAGCAGGCCGGCTCGCGCGCCTGCCAGGCCCAGAAGCGGCTGCTGAACAAGCCCGCCGAGGAGGGCGGCCGCACCCGGCTCGACAACGAGTGCGTCAACCCGCTGGCCGGCGTCTTCAACCGGGACACCCAGAAGCGCGTCTACCCGTCCGACGGGCTCGCCGCCAACCTGGTCGGCTTCGTCAACGCCGAGGGCGAGGGCGCCGGCGGGCTGGAGCAGCAGTACCAGAAGCAGCTGGCCGGCAAGGACGGCCACAGCAGCTACGCCCAGGCCGGCGGCCGGCTGGTGCCCACCGCCGGCGGCTCGCTGGAGCCCGCCGTGCCCGGCACCGACCTGCGGCTGACCATCAACCGGGACATCCAGTGGGCGGCCCAGCGGGCCATCACCGACCAGGTGGCCAACGCCGGGGCGGAGAAGGGCTACGTGATCGTCCAGGACGTGCGGAACGGGCAGGTGCTGGCGATGGCCACCTCGCCCGGCTTCAACCCGAACGACCTGAGCACCGCCAAGAACTCGCAGCTCGGCAACACCGCGCTGCAGGACGCCTACGAGCCCGGCTCCACCGCCAAGCTGATGACCATGGCGGCGGTGCTGGACACCGGCAAGGCCACCTGGGACACCAAGGTCACCGTGCCGTACCCGCTGGTCCGCGGCGACGTGGCGTTCAAGGACGACGTCGAGCACGAGACCTGGTACCTGACCCTGGCCGGGGTGCTCGCCAAGTCCTCCAACATCGGCACCATCGAGGCCGCCCAGACCCTCGGCGCCACCCAGCCCGAGGCCAACCGGGTGCTCCACGACTACCTGCGCAGGTTCGGCATCGGCCAGCAGAGCGGTCTGGACTTCCCCGGCGAGACCGCCGGACTGCTCGACAAGCCCGAGGACTGGAAGGCGTCCAAGCAGTACACCATCCCGTTCGGCCAGGGCCTGTCGGTGAACGCGCTGCAGGCGACCTCGGTGTTCTCGACCATCGCCAACGGCGGGGTCCGGGTCGCGCCGAGCGTCGTCCAGGGCACCACCGCGCCGGACGGCAAGTACACCCCGGCCCCGGCGGGCGCGCAGTCCCGGGTGGTCGGCGAGCAGACCGCGAAGACCCTCACCGAGATGCTGGAGTCGGTCGTCTCCGACGAACAGGGCACCGGGGGCAAGGCCGCGATCCCGGGGTACCGGGTGGCCGGCAAGACCGGTACCGCCAACCGGGTCGACCCGAAGACCGGCGGCTACCGCGGGTACACCGCCTCCTTCATCGGCTTCGCGCCGGCCGACCAGCCCCGGGTCACCGTCTCCTGCGTGATCCAGGACCCGGTCAACGGCCACTTCGGCGGCCAGTTGTGCGGTCCGGTGTTCAAGCAGGTGATGGAGTTCACCCTCAAGACCCTCCAGGTCCCGCCGAGCGGCAGCGAGGCGCCCAACCTGCCCGTCGAGTGGAAGCCGTGATCGACCATGAGCAACGACCGGGCGGGTGCGGCCGCCGGTACGGAAAAGGGCCGGTTTGGCCCTGGACGCCCTTCGGCGGATAGCCTCTCCGCCGTGCCGAAACCCGATCAAATCACCGTGAGCCCGCCCCGTCCCGCCCGGACCGGTGCCCGGCCGCTCGCCGAGGTCGCCCGTCTGCTGGGCCTCGACCCCGTCGAGGGGCCCGAGGTCACCGGCGTCACCCACAACGCCCGCGAGGTCCGCCCCGGCGACCTCTACGTGGCGTTCCCGGGTGCCAACCACCACGGCGCGTCGTTCGCCGGGCAGGCCGCCGCGGCCGGCGCGGTCGCGGTGCTCACCGACCCGGCCGGCGCCGAGCAGGCGGCCGGCACCGGCCTGCCGCTGCTGGTCGTCGACCGGCCCCGGGCCCGGATGGGCGAGCTCGCCGCCGCCGTCTACGGCCGGCCGTCCGAGCGGCTGCTGATGATCGGACTCACCGGCACCAACGGCAAGACCACCACCTCCTACCTGGTCGAGGGCGGTCTGCGCGGCGCCGGCCGGCTCCCCGGCGTGATCGGCACCGTGGAGATGCGGGTCGGCGAGGAGCGGATCAAGAGCGAGCGGACCACCCCCGAGGCCACCGACCTGCACGCGATCCTCGCGGTGATGGGCGAGCGCGGCGCGGACGCGGTCACCATGGAGGTCTCCAGCCACGCACTGGTCTACGGCCGCACCGACGGCGTGGTCTACGACGTCGCGCTGTTCAACAACCTGACCCCCGAGCACCTCGACTTCCACCCGGACATGGAGGACTACTTCCAGGCGAAGGCCCGGCTCTTCCAGCCCGGCAAGTCCCGCACCGGAGTGGTCAACGCGGACGACGCCTACGGCCGCCGGCTGGCCGCCGAGGCGAAGATCCCGGTCGTCACCTTCTCCGCCGCCGGCGCCCCCGGGGCGGACTGGCGCGCGGTGGACGTGCAGCTCGGCCCGGTCGGCTCGACCTTCCGGGTGCTCGGCCCCGACGGCGCCGAGGCGGACGCCGCCGTCCCGCTGCCCGGCCCGTTCAACGTCGCCAACGGGCTCGCCGCGATCGTCCTGCTCGCCACCGCCGGACTCCCGCTGGAGAAGGCGGTGGCCGGAGTCGCCGCCGTCCCCGGCGTGCCCGGCCGGCTGGAGCGGGTCGACGCCGGCCAGCCGTACGTCGCCGTGGTCGACTACGCCCACAAGCCGGACGCCCTGGAGGCCGTCCTCGGCTCGCTCCGCGAGGTCACCAAGGGCCGGCTGCACGTGGTGGTCGGCTGCGGCGGCGACCGCGACCCGCACAAGCGCGCCCCGATGGGCGGCATCGCCGCCCGGCTGGCCGACACCGCTCTGCTGACCAGCGACAACCCGCGCAGCGAGGACCCGCTGACGATCCTCGCGACCATGCTCGACGGCGCCGCCGCGGTGCCCGAGGCCGACCGCGGCGCCGTCCTGGTCGTGCCCGACCGCGCGGAGGCGATCGAACTGGCGGTCGCCCGCGCCCAGGCCGGCGACACCGTGCTGGTGGCCGGCAAGGGCCACGAGCTCGGCCAGTACGTACGAGACGAGATCCGCCCCTTCGACGACCGGGAGGTGCTGCGCGAATCCATCGCGCGGACCACGGCCGCCCGGGGCACCGGAGGAGTAGAGCAGCCGTGATCGCACTGACCCTCGCCGAGGTGGCCGCCGCAGTCGGCGGAACCCTGGCCGGCGCCGACCCCGACGCCCTGGTGACCGCCCCGGTCGAGGTCGACTCCCGCAAGGTCCGCCCCGGCGGCCTGTTCGCGGCCTTCGTCGGCGAGCACGCGGACGGCCACGACTACGCGGCCACCGCGGTCGGGGCCGGCGCCGTCGCGGTGCTGGCCTCGCGCCCGGTCGGCGTGCCCGCCGTGCTGGTCGACAGCGTGGTGGACGCGCTCGGCAAGCTGGCCCGCGCCGTCGTCGGCCGGACCGGCGCCACCGTGGTCGCGCTGACCGGGTCGGCCGGCAAGACCAGCACCAAGGACCTGATCGCCCAACTGCTCCAGCGCCTGGGCGACACCGTCTACCCGCCCGGCTCGCTCAACAACGAGATCGGCCACCCGATGACCGCGCTGCGGGTCGAGGACACCACCCGGCACCTGGTGCTCGAAATGGGCGCCCGGCACAAGGGCGACATCGAGTACCTGACCTCGATCACCCCGCCCCGGATCGGCCTGGTGCTCAACGTCGGCACCGCGCACGTCGGCGAGTTCGGCTCCCAGGAGGCGATCGCCGAGGCCAAGGGCGAACTCGTCGAGGCGCTGCCGGCCGACGGCGTGGCGATCCTCAACGCGGACGACCGCCTGGTGCGCGCCATGGCCGCGCGCACCCGGGCGAGGGTGGTGTTCTTCGGCGAGTCCCCGGACGCCGGCGTACGGGCACGGGACGTTCGCCTGGACTCCACCGGACGTCCATCCTTCACGCTGAGCACCCCGGCCGGTTCCGCACCCGTGCAGCTGCGCCTGTACGGTGAGCACCACGTCTCGAACGCCCTCGCCGCCGCCGCGGTGGCGATGGAGCTCGGACTGTCCGTCGACGACACCGCCGAAGCGCTGAGCCAGGCGGGTGCGCTGTCCCGCTGGCGCATGGAGGTCGTCGACCGGGCCGATGGTGTCACCGTCGTCAACGACGCCTACAACGCGAACCCCGACTCGATGCGGGCCGCGCTGCGGGCGCTGATCTCGATGGGGGGGCGCGGCCCGGAGCGCCGCCGCACCTGGGCGGTGCTCGGCGAGATGCGGGAGCTCGGCGAGGACAGCCTGGCCGAGCACGACGCCATCGGGCGGCTCGCCGTCCGGCTCGACGTCACCAAGCTGGTGGCGGTCGGCGGACGCGAGGCGGCCTGCATGGAACTGGGCGCTAGGAACGAAGGTTCGTGGGGTGAGGAGTCGGTGCTGGTGTCCGACGCGGACGCGGCGGTCGAGCTGCTGCGCAGTCAGCTGCGGCCGGGGGATGTGGTGCTGGTGAAGGCCTCCCGTTCGGTGGGGCTGGAGAAGGTGGCCGAGGCGCTCCTCGCGGACGGTGCGGCCGAGTAATGAAGCAGATCCTCTTCTCCGGCATGATCGGTCTGATCCTGTCGCTGGCCGGTACCCCCGCGCTGATCAAGCTGCTCGCCCGGCAGGGCTACGGCCAGTACATCCGCGACGACGGCCCCAAGGCGCACCACAGCAAGAAGGGCACGCCCACCATGGGCGGCATCGCGTTCATCCTGGCGACCCTGGTCGCCTACTTCGCCACCAAGGCGATAACGCGCGAGAGCCCCACCGCCTCCGGGCTGCTGGTGCTGTTCCTGACCACCGGTCTGGGCCTGGTGGGCTTCCTCGACGACTACATCAAGGTCGTCAAGCGCCGCTCGCTCGGCCTGCGGGCCAAGGCGAAGCTGGCCGGCCAGTCGATCGTCGGCCTCGCCTTCGCGGTGCTGGCCCTGCAGTTCCCCGACAACGCCGGCCGCCGCCCGGCCTCCGAGCACCTGTCCTTCGTCCGGGACTTCGAGTGGGCGATCGGGCCGGTGCTGTTCGTCATCTTCGCGTACTTCCTGATCGCCGCGACCTCCAACGGCGTCAACCTGACGGACGGTCTTGACGGTCTGGCCACGGGCGCCTCGGTGATGGCCTTCGGCGCCTACACCTTCATCGGCGTCTGGGAGTACGGCCAGAGCTGTGCCTACGTGGCCTCCGCCACCTCCAACTGCTACGACGTCCGGGACCCGCTGGACCTCGCGGTGGTCGCGGCGGCCCTGATGGGCTCCTGCTTCGGCTTCCTGTGGTGGAACACCTCGCCCGCCAAGATCTTCATGGGCGACACCGGTTCGCTGGCCCTCGGCGGCGCGCTCGCCGGTCTGGCGATCTGCTCGCGCACCGAGATCCTGCTCGTCCTGCTGGGCGGCCTCTTCGTGATCATCACCCTCTCGGTGATCATCCAGGTCGGCTCGTTCCGGATGACCGGCAAGCGCGTCTTCAAGATGGCCCCGTTGCAGCACCACTTCGAACTCAAGGGCTGGAGCGAGGTCCTGGTCGTGGTCCGGTTCTGGATCATCCAGGGCCTCTGCGTGGCCGTCGGCCTCGGCCTCTTCTACGCGGGATGGGTGACCGGATGACCGCCGGCACGGCCGGCCCCGACTGGGCCGGGCTCCCGGTCGCCGTCGCCGGGCTCGGCGTCTCCGGCATCAGCGCCGCCCGTGTGCTGCACGGTCTCGGCGCCCTCGTCACGGTCGTCGACGGCGGCACCGGCAAGGGCCTGGAGGCCCGCGCCGCCGAGCTTGAGGCGCTGGGCGTCACCGTCCGCCTCGGCGACGGCGACAGCCTGCCCGAGGGCACCCGGCTGGTCGTCACCTCGCCCGGCTGGCCGCCGGACAGCCCGCTGTTCGCCGCCGCCGACCGGGCCGGCCTGGAGGTCTGGGGCGACGTCGAGCTGGCCTGGCGGCTGCGCAGGCCGCTGCCCGCCACCGGCGAGCCGGCCCCCTGGCTGGCCGTCACCGGCACCAACGGCAAGACCACCACCGTCCAGATGCTCGCCTCGATCCTCACCGCCGCCGGCCGGCGCACCGCCGCCGTCGGCAACGTCGGGGTCCCGGTGCTGGACGCGGTGCTCGCCGAGGAGCCCTACGACGTGCTCGCCGTCGAGCTCTCCAGCTACCAGCTGCACTGGGCGCCCTCGCTGCGCCCGTACGCGGCCGCCGTGCTCAACCTGGCGCCCGACCACCTCGACTGGCACGGCTCGATGGAGGCGTACGCCGCCGACAAGGGCCGGATCTACGAGGGCAACGTCGTCGCCTGCGTGTACAACCTGGCCGACCCGGCCACCGAGGCGCTGGTCCGCGAGGCCGACGTCGAGGAGGGCTGCCGGGCGATCGGGTTCGGCCTCGGCGCGCCCGGCCCGTCGGACTTCGGCGTGGTCGACGGCCTGCTGGTGGACCGCGCGTTCGTGGCCGACCGGGCCAAGAACGCCGCCGAGCTGGGATCCGTCGAGGACGTGCACCCGCCGGCCCCGCACAACGTCACCAACGCGCTCGCCGCCGCCGCGCTGGCCCGCGCCTACGGCGTGGAGCCGAAGGCCGTCCGGGAGGGCCTGCGGGCCTTCCGCCCGGACGCCCACCGGATCGCCGAGGTCGCGGTGGTGGACGGCGTCACCTACGTCGACGACTCCAAGGCGACCAACACCCACGCCGCCGCCGCCTCGCTCGCCGCCTACCGGCCGGTCGTGTGGGTGGCCGGCGGCCTGGCCAAGGGCGCGACCTTCGACGACCTGGTGCAGGGCTCGGCCGAGCGGCTCCGGGCCGCCGTGCTGATCGGCGAGGACCGCGCGCTGATCCGGGAGGCGCTGGCGCGACACGCGCCGGATGTCCCGGTGATCGAGGCGGCCGGGGGCCAGACTGGCGCGGTGGCGATGACCGAGGTGGTCCGCGCGGCCGCGTCGCTCGCCCGAACGGGTGACACGGTGCTGCTGGCCCCGGCCTGCGCCTCGATGGACATGTTCACCAACTACGGCGAGCGCGGCGACCTCTTCGCCGCGGCCGTCCGGGAGCTGGCGGACCGCTAGGGCGTGGTCCCGCGGATCCCGACGGCCCCGGCGGCGGTCCGCGGGACACGCCCTGGGGGGGACGGACGGGCTCCGGCCCGGGAGACGAGAGCAGGGGAGCGGAGCGGTGGCCGGGAGCGGCAGGGCGGGTGGTTCGGGCGTGCCGGAGAAGGGGCGCCCGGCCGAACCCCTGCGGGTGATCTCGGCCACCACCACCGCCTACAAGTCGGCCGGCCCGGTGGCCCGGCTGCAGGCCTTCCGGGCCCGTGCGCGGTACGAGCTCGACCGGCCGCTCACGCCCTACCTGCTGATCGCCGGCACGGTGCTTCTGCTGGTCGTGCTCGGGCTGATGATGGTCTTCTCGGCCTCGCAGATCCTCGCGCTCGGCCAGCACCGCTCGCCCCAGTTCTACTTCTACAAGCAGCTGCTCGCGGCGGTGCTCGGCTTCGCCCTGCTGCTCGGCTTCGCGCTGGTGCCCGTGGCGGTGCTGCGGGTGATCGTCTACCCGGTGATGCTCGCGGTGATCGGCGCCATGGTGCTGGTCGCGATCCCGGGCATCGGCATGGAGGTCAACGGCAACCGGAACTGGCTGGATTTCGGCGTGTTCCAGTTCCAGCCGTCCGAGTTCGCCAAGCTGGCCCTGGTGCTCTGGGGCGCCGACCTGCTGGCCCGCAAGCAGAAGACCGGCACCCTCGACCAGTGGAAGCACCTGCTGGTCCCGCTGGTGCCCGGCACCCTGCTGCTGCTCGCGCTGATCATGCTCGGCGGCGACATGGGCACCTCGATGATCCTGGTCGCGATGCTGTTCGGCCTGCTGTGGATGGTCGGCGCGCCGCTGCGGCTGTTCGTCGCGACCCTGGGCGTGGCCGTGGTGGTCTGCACCGCCCTGGTGGTCACCGTCCCGCACCGTGCCGAGCGGCTCTCCTGCATCGGGGTGACCAAGCTGGACCCGGCGGGCGCCTGCTTCCAGGCCCTGCACGGCGTCTACTCGTTCAGCCTCGGCGGTGTGGCGGGCTCCGGACTGGGCGCCGGCCTGGAGAAGTGGGGCCAGCTCCCGGAGGCGCACACCGACTTCATCTTCGCCACCACCGGCGAGGAACTGGGTCTGGTGGGGACGCTGTCGGTGATCGGTCTCTTCGCGGCACTAGGCTACGCGGGTATCCGTGTGGCCATCGGCACGAAGGATCCCTTCGTCAGGTACGCCGCGGGAGCCGCCACCACCTGGATCATGGCGCAGGCCGTGATCAACCTGGGGTCGGCGCTGGGACTGCTGCCCATCGCGGGCGTCCCGCTCCCGCTGTTCTCCTACGGCGGTTCCGCCATGCTGTCGGCCATGTCCGCGATCGGGGTGCTGCTCTGCCTGGCACGCAGCAGCTCGGGCGCGAAGGCGGCGCTGGCTGCCCGGAGCAAGAACTCCCGGATCAGGAAACAGCTGGTCCGGGTGCTGCCACGACGACGAACCACAGCGCGCCCGGTCCCCGGGCCGGCACGCAGGGAGCGGTGAATTTCGGTGCATGTCGTACTCGCCGGCGGGGGGACCGCCGGTCACATCGAGCCGGCCATGGCCCTCGCGGACGCCCTCCGCAGGCACGACCCCTCCATCGGGATCACCGCCCTCGGGACCGAGCGCGGCCTGGAGACCCGGCTGGTCCCCGAGCGCGGCTACCAGCTGGAGCTGATCCCGGCCGTCCCGCTGCCCCGCAAGCCCACGCCCGAGCTGATCACCGTCCCCGGCCGGCTGCGCGGCACCGTCCGGGCCGCCCAGGAGATCATCGAGCGGGTCAAGGCGGACGCCGTGGTCGGCTTCGGCGGCTACGTCGCGATGCCCGCCTACCTGGCCGCCAAGCGGGCCGGTGTGCCGATCGTGGTGCACGAGGCCAACGCCCGGCCCGGCCTGGCCAACAAGATCGGCGCCCGGTACAGCGACTTCGTCGCCGTCTCCACGCCGGACAGCAAGCTGCGCGACTCCCGGTACATCGGCATCCCGCTGCGCCGCACCATCGCGACCCTGGACCGCAACGCGGCCCGCCCGGAGGCCCGGCACTACTTCGGCCTCGACCAGCGGCTGCCCACCCTGCTGGTGACCGGCGGCTCGCAGGGCGCCCGCCGGCTGAACGAGACGATCGCCGCGATCGCCCCCCGGCTCCAGCAGTACGGCGTGCAGATCCTGCACGCGGTCGGCCCGAAGAACGAGCTGCCGCAGGTGGACGACATCCCCGGGATGCCGCCGTACCGCCCGGTGCCGTACCTGGACCGGATGGACCTCGCCTACGCGGCGGCCGACATGATGCTCTGCCGGGCCGGTGCCATGACGGTGGCCGAGCTGGCCGCGGTCGGTCTGCCCGCCGCCTTCGTGCCGCTGCCGATCGGCAACGGCGAGCAGCGGCTGAACGCCCAGCCGATGGTGAAGGCGGGCGGCGGCCTGCTGGTCGACGACGCCGAGCTGACCCCGGACTGGGTGCTGCAGAACGTGCTGCCGGTGCTCACCGACCCGCAGCGGCTGTGGGACATGAGCCGGGCCGCGGCCGAGTTCGGCCGCCGGGACGCCGACGAGCTGCTCGTCGGCATGGTCTACGAGGCCATCGAGGCCTCCAGGGGCGGCCGCCGCCGTGGCTGACGCCCGGCTCGCCGATCCGCTCGACGAGGAGTTCGAGGCCGAGGAGCACGCTCCTCGGCTCCGGCTCTCCCGGCGGGGGGCGGCGGTGCTGGGGGCCCTGACCGCGGTGGTGGTCGGGGTGCTGTCCTGGCTGGTCTTCTTCTCCTCCGTGCTGGAGGTGCGCGCCGTCTCGGTGCAGGGGATGCGGGACGACCGGCTGACGGCCGACGAGGTCCGCTCGGCGATCGGCGGGACCGGTTCCGGTCCGCTGGCCCGGGTGGACCTCGACGAGGCCCGCCGGCGGGTGGAGGCGATCCCCCGGGTGGCGGGGGCGGAGATCTGGCGGGGCTGGCCGAACACCCTGCGGGTGAAGGTCACCCAGCGCACGGCGGTGGCCGCGGTCAGGGGCGAGGACGGGCAGTTCACCCAGGTCGACGCGGGGGGCGTGAGCTTCGCCACCGAGCCGGCCGCCCCGGCCGGGGTGCCGGTGGTGGAGCTGAAGCTCAGCCAGCAGGCCCTCGACGTCGAACAGGTGATCGGTCGTGCGCAACTGGTGCAGGGCGCGGTGGCCGTCGCCGCCGGGCTGCCGGCCGAGGTCCGGGAGCGGGCCGGCGCGGTCCTGGTGCACTCGTACGACGACGTCCAGCTGCAGCTCGCCGGGGGCGTGACGGTGCGTTGGGGGAGTCCGGAACAGACGGATCGAAAATCCCGGGTCCTGGTGGCACTGCTGAATCAGAAGGGTACGAACTTCGACGTCAGTGCGCCGGAGGCGCCTGCGGTGTCCGGATGATCCGGTAGGTTTTCCGGAGCACAAGGGGTTCACGCGAAGTGCGTCGCCGGAACGGCGCGGCGGGCTACGGGTGGGCTTGACGCGGTTCCGCGTCGGCCCGACCCTTGGTGGTCACCCCGGTTTCATTCGCCGGTCGATGATCACATAGGCTCAAAAGAAAAAGGGAAGCCCGGCGTGTTCGTTGAAACGCGTAGCCGGAGCCACCTAGTGTCCTGTCTCACCAGACTGTGTTCCCTGGTGATCTGACAGAGGCACAGCACTAACCCTAAAGGTCAAGTTTAGGGTTGGGGTCGGCGGTCGGCATTTCGGACATTACGTCAGAAACCAGGCTCCCTACCCATCGACATCCGTCGGTTCGGCCCCTACCGGGGTGGCGGGCCGACCCGGAAATTCGAGGCGAGAGGCCTTCGACGTGGCAGCACCGCAGAACTACCTCGCAGTCATCAAGGTCGTCGGTATCGGCGGCGGTGGTGTCAACGCCATCAACCGGATGATCGAGGTCGGTCTCAAGGGCGTCGAGTTCATCGCGATCAACACCGATGCGCAGGCCCTCCTCATGAGCGACGCCGACGTCAAGCTCGATGTGGGCCGTGAACTCACCCGGGGCCTCGGCGCCGGCGCCAACCCCGAGGTCGGCCGGAAGGCCGCCGAGGACCACCGCGAGGAGATCGAGGAGGTCCTCAAGGGGGCCGACATGGTCTTCGTGACCGCCGGCGAGGGCGGTGGCACCGGCACGGGCGGCGCGCCGGTGGTCGCCAACATCGCCCGCTCGCTGGGCGCGCTCACCATCGGCGTGGTCACCCGCCCGTTCACCTTCGAGGGCCGGCGCCGCGCCAACCAGGCCGAGGACGGCATCGCCGCCCTGCGCGAAGAGGTCGACACCCTCATCGTGATCCCCAACGACCGGCTGCTGTCCATCTCGGACCGCCAGGTCAGCGTGCTGGACGCGTTCCGCTCCGCCGACCAGGTGCTGCTCTCCGGTGTCCAGGGCATCACCGACCTGATCACCACCCCGGGCCTGATCAACCTCGACTTCGCCGACGTCAAGTCCGTCATGTCGGACGCCGGTTCGGCGCTCATGGGCATCGGTTCGGCCCGCGGCGAGGACCGCGCCAAGGCCGCCGCCGTGATGGCGATCTCCTCCCCGCTGCTGGAGGCCTCGATCGACGGCGCCCGCGGCGTGCTGCTCTCCATCTCCGGCGGCTCCGACCTCGGCCTGTTCGAGATCAACGAGTCCGCCCAGCTGGTCAGCGAGGCGGCGCACCCCGAGGCCAACATCATCTTCGGCGCCGTCATCGACGACGCCCTGGGCGACGAGGTCCGGGTCACCGTCATCGCGGCGGGCTTCGACGGCGGCCAGCCGCCGGCCATCGTCCGCGAGCCGGTGGTCAAGGCGAGCGCGGCCCCGGCCAACCCGCCGGCCTCCTCGGGCGGCGCTCCCGAGCGTCCGTCCGGCCGGCCCTCGTACGGCGGCATCGGCTCGGTGACCTCCCGTCCGGACGGCGACGCCGCCCCGGCCCGTCCGTCCGACGCCCCCGCCACCACGACCGCCGCCCCGGTGCCGCCGCAGGTGCAGCCGGTCCGTCAGCCGTTCGTGGAGAGCCCGGCCGAGGAACTCGACGTCCCGGATTTCCTTAAGTGATCGACCGCGCGGTCCGCGACAGTGCTCACTTCGCCTTCACCACCCGGTGGGGCGGGGTGAGCACTTCGCCGTACGGGGCGCTGAACCTCGGTGGCGCGGTGGGGGACGACCCGGTGGCGGTCCGGGAGAACCGGGCGATCGCGGCCCGCGAGCTCGGCCTCGACCCGGCCGGCGTGGTCTGGATGAACCAGGTGCACGGCGCGGACGTGGCCGTGGTGACGGCGCGCCAGCCGGACGGCGAGGCCCCGACCGTCGACGCGGTGGTCACCGACCGGCCGCTGGCGCTCGCGGTGCTCACCGCGGACTGCACCCCGGTGCTGCTGGCCGACCCGGTCGCGGGGGTGGTCGGCGCCGCCCACGCCGGACGGCCCGGCCTCGCCGCCGGTGTGGTCCCGGCGGCCGTCGCCGCGATGGTGGAACTCGGTGCCGAGCCCGGGCGGATCACCGCCGCCACCGGCCCCGCGGTCTGCGGCCGCTGCTACGAGGTGCCCGCGCAGCTGCGCGCGGAGGTCGCCGGGCGGGTGCCCGCCGCCTGGGCGGAGACCTCCTGGGGAACCCCGGCCCTGGACGTGCCGGCGGGAGTGGCGGCCCAGCTGGCCGCTGCGGGGGTCACCGAGTTGGTGCGATCATCGGTGTGCACCCTCGAATCCGCCGATCACTACTCCTATCGCCGCGAGCAGCGCACAGGCCGGCTCGCGAGCTATGTCTGGTTGGGCTCTGAAGACTGATGACGAATGACATCTACGGACCGTTCCCGGGCGGTTCCGGTCGGTTTCCGGACAAGGAATGGGCGGCCGCTCTGACGGAGGCCCAGCGCGCCCGCTACGAGGAGCTGGGCACCGCCCTGGAGGTCGTCGAGCGCCGGATCGCCGACGCCTGCGCCGCGGCCGGCCGGGCGCGCGACGAGGTCCGGCTGATCGTGGTCACCAAGACCTACCCCGCCGAGGACACCGCGCTGCTGGCCGGTCTGGGCGTCACCGACGTCGCGGAGAACCGCGACCAGGACGCCGCGCCCAAGGCGGAGCAGTGCAGAAACCTTCCGCTGACCTGGCACTTCGTCGGCCAGCTGCAGACCAACAAGGTCCGCTCGGTGATCCGGTACGCCGACCACGTCCACTCGGTGGACCGGCCCCGGCTGGTGGAGTCGCTGGGCGCCGCGGTGCGCAAGGCCGGGCGCCCCGACCTCGGCTGCCTGGTGCAGATCGCCCTGGACAAGGAGCACGGCGAGGGCGAGCACCGCGCCGGCGTCGCCCCGGCGGACGTCGCGGCGCTGACCGACGCGATCGCCGACACGCCCGGGCTGCGCCTGGACGGTGTGATGACGGTCGCTCCGCTGGCGGGACCGCTGGCCGGCGACCCGGCCGCGGCCTTCGATCGGCTGGCGGAAATCGCAACCGCAGTACGGACGGCCCATCCGGCTGCCACCATGGTCTCGGCAGGGATGAGCGGTGACCTTGAGCAGGCCGTTGCCGCCGGAGCGACACATGTGCGCGTCGGAACGGCGGTACTCGGAGTGCGGTCACCCCTCGGGTAACGTCACCGGGTAGTAGATCAGACTGCAGGACAAAATAGGACAGAAGCTAGCAGCTTATCTGAGCGCTAGCCAACCGTGGATCGCAGCTCCGCGGCCCTCATCCACGAACTCCGAACCGGCCGTCGGCCTGACGAAGCGTCGTGGGCGGACCGCGGAATCCGCAGGCGGGGCCGAACGGCCCGGCCGCCGGGACGGAGCCGGTCCACCACAAGCGGAGGAGACAGGAGCATGGCCGGCGCAATGCGCAAGATGGCGGTCTACCTCGGCCTCGTGGAGGACGAGACGTACGACGGTCAGGGGTACGACCCCGACGACGACTACGACGCGGACCCCGAGCCGATCCGGACCGGACGGACCGAGGACATTCCGCGGCCGGCCGCCGCGAGCCCCGCCCCGGTCTCCTCGATCACCCCGCAGCCGGTGCCGGCCGCGGTCCCGATCCGCCAGGAGACGCCGAGGATGGCCCCAGTGTCGTCCATCACACCCGAACGCCGCCACAACCTGGAGAAGAGCGCCCCGGTGATCATGCCCAAGGTAGTGAACGAACGAGAGCCCTACCGCATCACCACGCTGCACCCGAGGACCTACAACGAGGCCCGTACCATCGGGGAACAGTTCCGCGGCGGTACCCCCGTGATCATGAATCTCACGGAGATGGACGACACCGACGCCAAGCGACTCGTAGACTTCGCGGCTGGACTGGTCTTCGGTCTGCACGGCAGTATCGAGCGCGTGACGCAGAAGGTGTTCCTCCTGTCGCCTGCTAACGTCGACGTCACGGCGGAGGACAAGGCTCGGATCGCCGAGGGTGGGTTCTTCAACCAGAGCTGACCCGGCCACGACTTTACGTGTGGATCTGATCGACAGTGAGTTAGTGACAGGTGAGCGGCCCCCGCGGGGCCGGGAACAGGGGAGAGGGAAGCGCGATGGAGATCGTGTGGGCAGTGCTCTACTACGCACTGACCGTCTTCCTGGTGTTCCTGCTGGTGCGGCTGGTGATGGACTGGGTCTTCCAGTTCGCGCGTTCGTGGCGGCCCGGCAAGGCCATGGTTCTGGTCC
Source organism: Kitasatospora sp. NPDC056327 (assembly GCF_042261735.1). Classification (NCBI taxonomy): domain Bacteria; kingdom Bacillati; phylum Actinomycetota; class Actinomycetes; order Kitasatosporales; family Streptomycetaceae; genus Kitasatospora; species Kitasatospora sp. NPDC056327. The sequence goes on from NZ_JBHJRC010000109.1 coordinate 23,329, forward strand.
TGGAGGCCACGTACACTGTCACGGATCCGCCGCTCAAGCTTCTGCGGCGGTTCATTCCGCCGCTGCGTCTCGGGGGCGTGGCGCTCGACCTGTCCTTCTTCGTACTGATGATCATTGTGTATGTCCTGATCTCGCTTGTGCGGCCCTAGTCGTAGGTGAGCGATGCGACAGGATGCCGGTGTGCCGACGATCACGTTGAGGTGAAGAGATGCCATTGACCCCCGAGGACGTTCGGAACAAGCAGTTCACGACCGTCCGCCTGCGCGAAGGCTATGACGAGGACGAGGTCGATGCCTTCCTCGACGAGGTCGAGGCGGAGCTGACCCGTCTCCTCCGCGAGAACGAGGACCTGCGCGCCAAGCTGGCCGCCGCGACCCGGGCCGCCGCGCAGAACCAGGCCAACATGCGCAAGGAGCCGCCGCAGGACTCGCGTCCCGGCGCCCCGGTGCCGGCCGCCATATCCGGCCCGCCGGTTCCCGGCCAGCAGGGCGGCCCCGGCCCCCAGCAGCAGATGGGCCCGGGCGGTCCCCAGCAGCAGCAGATGGGCCCCGGCCCGCAGCAGCAGATGGGCAACCAGCCGCTCGGCCTGCCGTCCGGCGCCCCGCAGCTCCCCGCCGGCCAGGGCGGTCCGATGGGCGGCCCCGGCGGCCCGCAGCAGCAGATGGGCCAGACCATGGGCGGCCAGCAGCAGCTGGTCCAGCCGATGGGCGGTCAGATGCTCCAGCCGATGGGCGGCCCCGGCGGCCCGCAGGGCATGGGCAACCCCATGGGCCAGGGCATGGGCCAGCAGCAGATGCAGCAGATGGGCGGCCCCATGGGCGGCCCGCCGCAGCAGCAGATGGGCGGCCCGCTCGGCGCCCCGATGCAGCAGCAGCCGAACCCCGGTGGCGACAGCGCCGCCCGGGTGCTGGCGCTCGCCCAGCAGACCGCCGACCAGGCGATCTCCGAGGCGCGCTCCGAGGCCAACAAGATCGTCGGCGAGGCGCGCAGCCGGGCCGAGGGTCTGGAGCGCGACGCCCGCGCCAAGGCCGACGCGCTGGAGCGGGACGCCCAGGAGAAGCACCGCGTCGCGATGGGCTCGCTGGAGTCCGCCCGCGCCACGCTGGAGCGCAAGGTCGAGGACCTGCGGGCGTTCGAGCGTGAGTACCGGACGCGCCTGAAGTCCTACCTGGAGACCCAGCTGCGTCAGCTGGAGTCCCAGGCGGACGACTCGCTCGCGCCGCCGCGGATCCCGGCCACCGCCTCGCTGCCGCCGGCCGCGTCGTCGATGGCTCCGGCCGGGGCGAGCGCGATGAGCAGCCCGTCGCCGAGCTTCGGCGGCAGCCAGCCGGCCTTCGGCGGGAACCAGCCCTCCTTCGGCGGGCAGAGCTCCTTCGGCGGGAACTCCGGTGCACCGGGCTTCGGCGGGCAGTCCGGGCCGGGTGCCCCGGGCGCGCCGCAGATGCAGCCGGCCGGGATGACGCAGCCGATGGCGGCCGTGCGTCCGCAGCCGCCGCAGCCGATGCAGCAGGCGCCGGCCCCGATGCGGGGCTTCCTGATCGACGAGGACGGCGACAACTAGTCCGTAGCCGTCGGCCGAGCGCCCCTTTCCCGACCCCCTCCGGGGT
>NZ_JBHJRC010000110.1:0-24436 GCF_042261735.1 Kitasatospora sp. NPDC056327
GGGGGGCCCCCGCCCCCCCCCCGGGTGGGGGGGGTGCGGCCCTCGGAGCGGCGTTTCCGTCAGACGGCCAGACGCTCCGCCGCCGCGTCCAGACGGGCCAGGGTCCGCTCGCGGCCCAGCACCTCCAGCGACTCGAACAGCGGCAGGCCGACCGTGCGACCGGTGACCGCGACCCGGATCGGGGCCTGAGCCTTGCCGAGCTTCAGCCCGTGCTCGGCGGCGACGGCCTCCAGCGCCTCCTTCAGCGCGGCGGCCCCGAAGGGCTCCAGCACGGCGAGCTTCTCGCGGGCGGTGCGCAGCAGGGCCAGCGCGACGTCCTTGTTCTTCATCGCCTTCGTCCAGGACGCCTCGTCCTGGACCGGCTCGGCCAGGAACAGGAAGTCGACCTGCTCGACGATCTCGCCCAGCACCGCGATGCGGGACTGCGCGAGCGGGGCCAGCTCGGCGAAGGCCTTCTCGTCGAAGGACTCGGCCGGCCACGGCGCGCGGCCGGCGGCCAGGTAGGGGGCGCAGGCCGCGACGAACGCGTCCACCGTCAGGGCGCGGATGTACTCGCCGTTGAACGAGCGCAGCTTCGCGACGTCGAAGAAGGCGGAGGCCGCGTTGACGTCCTCGACCCGGAACAGCCGCTCCAGCTCGTCGTACGGGCGGATCTCGATGTCGTCCTTCGGGCCCCAGCCCAGCAGCATCAGGTAGTTCACCATCGCCTCGGGCAGGTAGCCCTCGGCCAGGTAGTCCTCCAGCGCCACCTTGTCGCGGCGCTTGGACAGCTTCTGCCGCTTCTCGTTGACGATCACCGGCAGGTGCGCCCAGACCGGCGGGGTGGCGCCGAGGGCCTCCCACAGCAGCTGCTGCTTCGGGGTGTTCGACAGGTGCTCCTCGCCGCGGATGACCTCCGTGACGCCCTGCTCCAGGTCGTCGACGACGTTGGCGAGCAGGAAGACCGGGCTGCCGTCGCCGCGGGCGATCACGAAGTCCTCGATCGCGGAGTTCGGGAAGGCCGGCTCGCCGCGGATGAGGTCCACCACCACGGTGGAGCCCTCGTCCGGGGTGCGGAAGCGCAGCGCGCGGCCCTCGGCGTACTCCAGGCCCCGCTCGCGGCAGAAGCCGTCGTAGCCGGTCTGGGCGGAGCCGGAGCGCTCGGCGACCTGCTCGCGGGTGCAGTCGCAGTAGTAGGCCCGGCCGGCCCCGTACAGCCTGGCGGCGGCGGCGCGGTGGCTGTCGGCGTTGGCGGACTGGAAGTACGGGCCCTCGAAGCCCGGGTCCCCCTCGTGGATGCCGATCGCGGCGAGGGCGCTGATGATGCCCTCGGTCCACTCGGGCTTGTTGCGGGCTGCGTCGGTGTCCTCGATCCGCAGGACGAAGACACCGCCCTGCTGTCGTGCCGTCGCCCAGTTGTACAGCGCCGAGCGGGCACCGCCGACGTGGAACATGCCGGTGGGGCTCGGAGCGAAACGGACGCGGACGGGACGGGATACCTCGGTCATGGAACCAAAGGGTATCGGGCCGGGAGGGGGTGCCGGGCACCCGCACCCCGGCCCGGCACCCGGGACGGCGCCCCGCGGCGGCGGCGGGCGGCGTCCCGGACGGTCGCGTTCCCCGCCCGCTCCACCGCCTCCCGGGCCGCCGGGCCGCCGGGGTTCCCGGTGGCGGAGCCGTGGCCGGGAGGCCGGTCAGGGACCCGGCCGGGCGCGACGAAGGGGCGCGACGAAGGGGCGCGTCCGACACTCGCGGCGCTCGAAGGCGGCGCGCCCGTCCCCGCCCGCGCCGGGGGCACCCCGGGCCGCCGGGCGGCGGGACCGCCCGAGCCCGACGCCCGCCCCCGGGCGGCTCAGCCCGCCTCGCGCCCCCGGAAGGTCCGCCGGTACTCGCGGGGCGGCACGCCCACCCGGGCGGTGAAGGGCGGGCGCAGGGAGACCGCGGAGGCGAAGCCGCAGCGGGTGGCGACGGTGTCGACGGGGATGTCGGTGTCCTCCAGGAGCCGCTGGGCGGTGAGGATCCGCTGGTCGAGGAGCCAGCGCAGCGGAGTGGTGCCGGTGGCGGCGACGAACCGGCGGGCGAAGGTGCGTTCGGACATCACCGCCAGGGCGGCCATCCGGCGGACCGTCCAGGGGGTGCCGAGGGCGGCCAGGACCTCGGTGCGGACCCGGGCGAGCGGATCGTCCGCGGCCGTGGGCTCCGGCACCGGCGAGGGGATGAACTGGGCCTGGCCGCCCGAGCGGAACGGCGCGGTGACCATCGCGCGGGCGACGGCCGCGGCCGCCCGTTCGCCGTGTGCGGCCCGGACCAGGTGCAGACAGAGGTCGATGCCGGCCGCCGCCCCGGCCGAGGTCCACAGCCGGCCCTCGCCGGTGAACAGCACCTCGGGCCGGACGTCCACCGCCGGGTGACGCCGGGCCAGCTGGTCGGCGACCGCCCAGTGGGTGGTCGCGGTGCGGCCGTCCAGCAGACCGGCCTCGGCGAGCACGAAGGCACCGGCGCAGAGCGAGGCGATGGTGACGCCGCGCCCGTGGGCGGTGCGCAGCGCGGCGTGGACGGCCGGGTCGACCGGCACGTCGAGCCGCTCCATGCCGGGCACGACGACCAGGTCGCAGTCGGCCAGCGCCTCCAATCCGAAGTCCGGGACGCGCTCCAGCCCGCCGCCGAGCCGGACCCTGGCACCGGCCGGGCCGCAGACCCGCAGGTCGAACGCGGGAAGGCCGGGGCGGCTCGCCCGGTTCGCCCAGACCTCGCCGATCACCGCGTAGTCGAACGGCCGGACACCGTCGAAGATCACGCACCCCACCGTCCGCATGGCAGGATCGTAGCGACGGGTGGCCGCGGCGCCACTCACGGCGGTTCCGGCACCCGCCGCAGCATGGACGCATGACGAACACCAGCGCCCTCGACGCCCCGCTCACCATCGACACCGACGCCGTCCTGGTCGTCATCGACGTCCAGAAGGGCTTCGAGGACCCGTACTGGGGCGAGCGCGACAACCCCGACGCCGAACAGCGGATCGGCGAGCTGATCGACGTGTGGCAGGCCACCGGGCGGCCGGTGGTGGTCGTCCGGCACGCCTCCACCGGCGGCCCGCTGGTGCCGGGCACGCCCGGGTACGAGCTGAAGGACTTCGTGGCGGCGGTCGAACCCGCGCTGCACGTCACCAAGACGGTGAACAGCGCCTTCTACGGTACCCCGGACCTGCACGCCTGGCTCCAGGAGCGGGGCGCCCGGCAGGTGGTGATCAGCGGGATCATCACCAACGTGTGCAACGAGACCACCGCCCGGATGGCGGGCAACCTGGGCTACGACACGGTCTTCCCGCTCGACGCCATGCACGCCTTCGACATGACCGGGCCGGACGGCGTGACCCTTCCCGCCGCCGAACTCACCCGCGCCACCGGCACCGTGCTGCACGCGATGCGGTTCGCCAAGGTGGTCACCACCGAGGCGGTGGTGACGGCGGCGAAGACCGGCGAGCCGACCGCGGTCGCCTGGTCCTGACCCGGCCGGCACCGGTGGCGGGCGCACCGGCCGCGCCCGCCACCGACCGCCACCGACAGTCGCCGCCCGCCTCCTCCGTCCGACCCGCCCCGCACCGTCCTTCCGCCCCGCCCGCCCCCCGGGTCCGCCGCGTCCGGCATGATGATCGTCCCTCCTTCGCCGACCGGGGGCCGGGCCTCCGCCGCGGCCACCGGGTCCGTGGCTCCGGAGCTCCGACCTCGGCGACGAAGGAACGTGACACGGGTGGACGAGAGAATCCTGGACGCCGGACCGGCCGGGGGCGCGGAGCCGTTCGAGGCGCACCGGGCGCACCTGCGCGCCGTCGCCTACCGGATGCTGGGCTCGCTCGCCGAGGCGGAGGACGCCGTCCAGGACACCTGGCTACGCTACGACCGCGCCGACACCTCCGCGGTGGAGAACCTCGGCGGGTGGCTGACCACGGTGACCGGGCGGGTCTGCCTCAACCAGCTCCGCTCGCGCGCCCGGCGGCGCGAGGAGTCCTACGAGGCGCGGGCCGAGGGAGCCGGCGCCGGGGGCGGGCCGCCGCGGATCCCGGACCCGCTGATCGGACGGGCGGACGCGCCGGACCCCGAGCAGGAGGTGCTGCTCGCCGACTCGGTCGGCCTGGCGCTGATGGTGGTGCTGGAGTCGCTGTCGCCCGCCGAGCGGGTGTCCTTCGTGCTGCACGACATGTTCGCGGTGCCGTTCGAGGAGATCGCGCCGCTGATCGGGCGGACCGCCCCCGCCACCCGTCAGCTGGCCAGCCGGGCCCGCCGCAGGGTGCAGGGCCGGGCGCCCGCGCCGGACCGGGACCTCGCCCGGCAGCGGGTGGCCGTCGACGCGTTCTTCGCCGCCACCCGCACCGGGGACCTCGACGCGCTGCTCGCCGTCCTCCACCCGGACGTGGTGCTGCGGGCGGATGGCTCGGCCGGCCGGGACCGGCGTCCGGTGGTGCTCACCGGGGCACGGACGGTCGCGGGCCAGGCGGTCATGTTCCGCGGCCTGTCCCCGTACGCGCGGCCGGCGCTGGTCAACGGCGCGGCGGGCGCGGTGGTGATCGGTGCCGACGGACGGCCGGTGTCGGTCATGGCGTTCACCGTGACGGGCGGCGCGATCGTGGCGATCGACGTGCTCACCGATCCGGACCGGCTGGCCGCCATGGACCTGAGGGCGTTCGCGGACCGGCCCCCGGCGGACTGACGCCTCCCCCGGCGCGACCGATCGCCCCTCCCCGGCCGGCTCGGACCGGGCCCGGGACACGGCCGCCCCCGCACACCGAGGAACGGGTGCGCGGGGGCGGCCGGCCGTGCCCCGGCGGGCCTGAGCCCGCCCGGGTCTCAGCCCTTCTTCGCGATGAAGTCGTACGCGCCGGCCGCGACGTCGTCCAGGTACGGACCGGCCTGGAACTTCGGATCACCGGTGTGCTTGCCGACCGAGACGTTGCTGACCAGCGCCGGCCTTCCGTCCCTGACGGCCAGCCAGCCGCCGCCGCTGGAGCCGCCGGTCATGGTGCAGCCGATGGTGAGCATCGGCGGGCGGGCCGGGTCGTAGGACAGCCGGGTCGGCCTGCCGCTCTCGCAGCGGTTGAGCTCCATGCCGTCGAACGGCGGGGCCGCCGGGTAGCCGTACTCGGTGACGTTCAGCTGGTCGCGCGGGGCGTTGAACCAGACCGGCAGCGAGCCGCCGACCGTCTCCTCCAGGGACTTGGCGCCGTCGCCGGGCTGCACCCGGATGATCGCGAAGTCGTACTGGGTGGCCGGGGAGCCGCCGTCGCCGCCCTCGGCCTTCCACTGCGGGGAGGTCACCGCCTGGGTGGCGGGCCAGATCCCGAGGGGTGCGTACTGGGACTCCTCGGCCTGCTTGCCGCCGCTCAGCGCGCCGTTGCTGTTGAACGCCGGGATGAAGGAGATGTTGCTGAAGTACTTGCCGCCCTTGCCCTGGTGGACGCAGTGGCCGGCGGTCCACACCAGGTTGCTCCGGCCCGGGTGGGCGGGGTCGGCGACCACGGTGGCCGAGCACTGGTAGTGGCTCAGCCCGGCGGCGGCCTCGGCACCGCTGCCCGGCGCGTCGGCGAACAGCTTCCCGTGCACCGCGAGCTTGGTGTACGGGTGCGGGAGCGGCTGGGCGTTGACGGTCCTGGGCAGCGGGTCGTTGCCGTTGTCGGCGGGCTGAGCGGGCTGCGCCGGCTGGGCGGGAGCCTGCGAGGGCGGCGCGGGCTGCGCCGGGGCCTGCGAGGGCTGGACCGGCGCGGCCGGGGCCTGCGAGGCCGGCTGCTGGGTGTTCGACGGCTTCGGCGCCCCGGGCGCGGACGGCGGCGGGGTCGGGTGCCCCGGCTGGGTGGGCTGACCCGCCGGCGGCTTGCCCGCGGGCACGGACGGCGCGCCCGGTACGGACGGCTGACCCGGCGCGGACGGCTGACCGGGCTGCGCCGGGGCCTGGGTCGGCGGCGGGGTCGGCTGACCGGGGGCGGCCGACGGCTGGGCCGGCGCGACCGGCGGCACGGCGGGCGGCGCGATCGGCTCCCGGGGCTTGGCCTTCAGCAGCTTGTCGAGCGTCCAGAAGCCCTTGGCGGCGGCCGGGAGGGCGTAGTCCTTCGCCCACTTCTCCCAGTCCTCGAACTTCCACTTCTTCAGGTCGTCGAGGTTGGCCGGCAGGCCGGGGACGGTCCCCGGGGCGGCGTCCGCAGCCGCGTTCACGGCGGAGTCGGCCGAGCCGTTCTCCGGCCCGCAGGCCGCGGTGGTGAGCAGCGTCAGCGTGAGCGCGGAGGCCCCGAGGGCCGTCCTGGCGGTGCGCACGGTGCGACGGCGACCAATATTTCTGTCAGACGATGACATGAATTTTCTGTTCCCCCTGTATGAAAAACACCCGACGCCACCGGGGCGGCGCCGGGTACTGCGCGGGGGAGTATTCCACTGTCCGTCAGCAGACCGTCCAACCGCCCCCGTCGGCGGGTGCCGGTACCGCCGGGGAGCGGCCCCGGCGACCGACCGCGACCGCCTCCGGATCGGGGCGGCCGGTCGCGGGGGGCGGCGGTGTCGTCGGTCGTCCGGCCGACGTGACGGGCGCGGCGGACCGACGACCCGTCACCAGCTGTGCGAGTGCAGCCAGTCGGCGAGGTGGCGCGCGCAGTCGTCGACGGACTCCCGCCAGGTGTGGCCGGCGCCGTCGCCCGCCTCGTCGCTGACGTGCTTCACCAGGCGGACCGGCAGCCCGGCCCGGTGGGCGACGGTGGCGACGGCGTAGCCCTCCATGTCGACGAGGTCCGCGTGCTCGGCGAGCCGGTCGCGGGACGCCGCGTCGGAGACGAAGAGGTCGCCGGTGGCCAGGACCGGGCCGTCGCCCTTGCCGACGACCAGCGGGGCCCCGTAGGTGCGGCCGGTCAGGGCGAACAGGGCCGGCGAGTCGAGGTCGTGCTGGATCACCTGGGTGACCGTGTGGGTGCCCTCCCAGCCGGACCGCAGGGCCCCGGCGGTGCCGAGGTTGACCACCTCGGACGGGTGCGGACCCCGGGCGAGGACGGTGGCCAGCGCGACGGCGGCGTTGACCTTGCCGATGCCGGTGAGCAGCACCGGGAGCCGGTCGCCGAGGTGGGCGGCCTCCTCCCGGACGGCGACGACGAGCAGCGGTCGGTCGGCGGAGATCGTTCCCAGAAGGCGCATGCCGCCATCGTACGGAGGGCCCGGCCCGTGAACCGGCGCACGAACCGCCAGCGCCCGGGGCGTGCGCCCCGGACAACCGGACCCCCACCCTCCGGAACGACCCGGGAACCGCGTAGGGTGCGTGCCGCGTCGACCCGTTCGCCGCCGTCGTCCCGGGGGGAACCGGCCCGGCGGCACACAGCAGGACGGCACCACGCCGGACCCGCCCTCCGTCCCGGAGGCCGGGGGACGGACAGCAGCTCAAGATCCGCGCAACTCGGGTGTGGCCGCCGGAAGTGACGGCCATACTGCTGGCAACGGCCGGGCCCCGGCGACAGGGGCGGGCCACAGGGGAGGGGGAGGCTGGTGGCGACACCGGTGCGTATCGAGAAGCCGGGTGCGCCCGCACCGCAGCGGTCCGGCGGCACGGGGGCGGTGGGCGTGCGGAGCGGGCCCGTCGCCCGGCCGGGCCGGGCGGCCCGGACGGCACCGGGCCGGCTGCGGCTCGCCGGGGCGCTGCTCGCGGTGCTGACCCTCGCGTTCGGCGCGCTGACCGCCGTCCAGCTGAACGCCCGGGCCGCGGCGGCCGAGCGGGTGACCCGCTCCAGTCAGCCGCTCAGCCAGGCCGCCGCCGACATCAACCGCGCCCTGGCCGACGCGGACGCCACCGCGGCCACCGGCTTCCTGCTGGCGGGCGCCGAGCCGAAGGCCGTCCGGGAGCGCTACGAGCAGGACCTCGCGACGGCCTCCCGGCTGATCTCCGACGCCGCGGCCCGCACCACCTCGTCCTCGGCGCTCCAGGGACTGCTCTCCACCCTCAACCAGAAGGTGCCGGTGTACGCCGGTCTGGTGGAGACCGCCCGGTCGTACAACCGGCAGGGGTTCCCGCTCGGCGGCGCCTACCAGCGGTACGCCTCCGAGCAGATGCGCGCCGAGCTGCTGCCGGTCGCCGCCGAGCTGTCGTCCGCCCAGGACGACGTGCTGGCCGCCGACCTGGCGGACGCCCGGACCACCCCGTGGGCCGGCTACGCGCTGGGCCTGGTGGCCCTGCTGGCGCTCGCCTGGGTGCAGCTGTCGCTGTTCCGGCGGACCAACCGGGTCCTCAACATCGGGCTGCTGGCAGCCACCGCGTCCGTCCTCGCCGCGGTGCTCTGGCTGACCGCCGCCGCGAGCGGCGCCGACTCCTCGCTCGGACGCGGCGAACGCGAGGGCGCGGCACCGCTGCGGGCGCTCAACCGGGCCCGGGTGGACGTGCTGACCGCCCGGCTCGCGGAGAACCTGCACTACGTCGCGCGCGGCTCCAGCGCCACCTACGCGGAGCTGTGGCAGACGACCACCCGGAACCTGTACACCGGCGACACCGAGACCGACAAGCGCCGCTCCCCGGCCGGCTCGCTGGCGACGGCCCAGGAGCTGGCCCCGGCGGACGCGCGCACCGCGGTCGGCCAGGCCGTGGACGACTACCGGCAGTGGCGCGACCGGCACGCCGCGGCCGCCAAGCTGGAGAACGAGGGCGACTACCAGGCGGCGCTGGACGCCACCGTGACCGCCCGGGCGGCGGACGCGCCGAAGACCTCCGACGCCGCGTTCTCCGCCGCGGACCAGCGGCTCGCCGAGGCCGCCCGCACCGAGGAGGACCGCTTCCGGGCCGAGGCGGTGGGCGTCGACGGGGACCTGCGCACCGCCGCCGTGGCGATCGCGGCCCTGGGTCTGCTGGCCGCCGCCGCGGCCCTGGGCGGCCTCGGCCGCCGACTGGCCGAGTACCGGTAGAGGGGGACGGACCACATGACCACGATCAAGGACCGGGGACGCGGCCGGGCGGCCGTGCCGCGGGCGGCCCGGACGGCGCTGGCGCTGGCACTGCTGGCCTCCGGCGCGCTGGTGCTCGGCACCGGCGGCCCGGGGGACGGCGCGGCGGGCGCGGTGCCCGCGGCGGCCCGCCAGGACCGGCCGGCCCAGGCCGGCCAGGCTCCGCAGGCGGCACAGGCGGAGCCCTGCGACCTCTTCAGGAGCGTCCCGGCGAGCACCGAGGACGGGCCCGCGGTGAAGGCCATCAAGGCCCGCCGCAGCCTGGTCGTCGGCATCGACCTGAACAGCTACCGGTGGGGCTCCCGGAACCCGAACACCGGCCAGCTGGAGGGCTTCGACATCGACCTCGCGAAGGCCATCGGCACCGCGATCATGGGCGACCCCGACAAGGTGGTGCTCAAGTCGGTGCCGACCGCCGAGCGGATCAGGTTCATCCAGGAGGGCCGGGTCGACATCATCGTCCGGACCATGTCGATCACCTGTGACCGGATGGAGCAGATCGCCTTCTCCCGGCCGTACTTCAAGACCAGCCAGCGGGTCGTGGTGCCGAAGTCCAACCCGGCGAGGACGCTCGACGAGGCGCTCAACGGCGCGCGGGTCTGCGCCGCGGCCGGCTCCTCCTCGCTGGGGGACCTGAAGGGCCGTCCGGTCAAGGAGGTCGTCACCCCGGAGAACAACCTGGACTGCCTGGTGCTGATGCAGCTGGGCAAGGTCGACGCGACGATGACCGACGACGTCCTCGCGGCCAGCCAGGCGGCGCAGGACCAGACCGTCCGGGTGGTGAACGACGAGGTCCGGCCGGGCGTGATGGGCGTCGCGATGCTGAGGACCAGCACCGACCTGACCGCCCGGGTCAACCAGGTGCTCAACGACTACTACACGAGCGGCACCTGGCGCCGCCAGTACGACCAGTGGCTCAAGCCGTACCTGGGGGACGACGCCGACCGGCACTGGCCGACGGCGCAGTCCACGCTGTCGGCGCAGTGACCACCGGGCCCGGAGGAACGGCCGGGACAGGCGTTAGGGTCGGTCCGGCGGCCCCCGGGGCCGGGAACGGTCCCCGGGAGGACGGAACCGGGCAGGTGGCGGAACAGGCGGAGGAGGGGAGAGAAGGATGGCGGCTTCGGCCGGCCCGGTGCTGAGCCGGGAGGAGGTGGACCGCGCGCTGGCGCGCCTCGGCGCGGAACGCGACGCGGTCGAGTCGGCGCTGCTCTCGCTCCAGGACCACCCGGGGCTGCGGCTGCTGGACGGCGCCGCCCTGACGGGCCGCACCCAGGAGCGCTGGTCCGTCGTCGGACAGGGCCTGCCGCTGCTCTGGGCGCTGTTCGACCGCTACTCGGAGGCGCTCGCCTCGGCCCGCGCGGTGCGGGCCCGGAAGGCCAGGCCGGGCGGCCCCGAACTCGCCGAGCTGAGCGAGCTGCTGACCGGCGACGCGGTCACCGTGCCCGGGGGCGCGCCGGACGGCCCGCAGCGCCTCGGCGCGCCGGCCCGGCTGGTCGAGCGGATCAGCCTGGACGGGCTGATGGAACGGATGAACGCCTGGTACGCCACCGTCCTGGAGGTCGTCTCGGCGGCCGACGCGGTCTGGACGGCGCTGCCCGCCCGGATCGACCTGCTGATCGCCGAGCTCCGCCGGGTGCAGACACTGGCGCACTCGCTCGGCGTGCGCGCCGGCACGCACCCGATCGGTGACGACCTGGACGCGCTGGACGCCGATCTGAACGGCCTGCGGACCGAGGTGCGCAACGACCCGCTGGCGCTGTGGCGGCCGGCCCGCGTCCCGGCGCAGCGCGGCACCGTGCCGGACGGCGGCGCGCTCGCCACGCCGTCCGGGGTGGTCGACACCGAGCGGTTCGACCTGGCCGGGCGGGCACTGGACGCCGTCCGGCTGGAGCTGGAGAACCTGCTGCGGCTGCGCGACGACGCCGAGGAGCGGTTGCAGGGCGTCGGCGACCTGCTGCAGCGGGCCGACGCCACGCTGGCGGAGGCCCGCCGGGCGCGCGGCGAGGTGCTGGCCAAGATCGCCGCCACCGAGGTGCCCGCCGTCCCGGGCCCGGCCTCGGCGCTGCGCGAACGGATCGTGGTGGCGCTGGACCTGCGGCAGAACGGCCAGTGGTACCGGCTGGCACCGCTGCTGGACGCGCTGGAGGACGCGGCCGCCAAGGAGCTGGCCCGGGCCCGGCACTCGCTCACCGAGGTGACCCAGCCGCTGGCCGTCCGGGCCGAGCTGCGCGGACGCCTGGACGCGTACAAGGCGATGGCGGCCCGGATGCGGGTGGCCGAGGACCCGGAAGTGGTGGAGCGGTACGAGAAGGCGCGCTGGCTGCTCTGGAGCGCGCCGTGCGACCTGCGGGCGGCCGCCGCCGCGGTGGCCCGGTTCCAGCAGGCGCTGCGGCCGGCGGCACAGGGCGGGCCGGTGCAGAACGGCACGGAGCAGGACGGCACGGAGCAGGACGGCACGGAGCAGGGCGGCACGGAGCAGGGCGGGGCGTGGGCCGGCGGGGAGCCGGTCGACGGACAGGCTTTCGACGGACGGGTACAGGGGGGCCGAGGGTGATGGGCGAGACGTGTGCGCGGCCGGAGTGCGGCGGCGCCGGGACGATCGACGCGGACGGCTACTGCGACGAGTGCGGACTCGCCCCGGTGGGCACCTCGTCGGTGAAGGCCGCCGCCGGCCCGGCGTCCGCGGGCGGCGCGGGCGCTCCCGCCGGCCCCGCGGCGGCTCCGGCCGGCGCGGCCGCGGGGAACCCCTGCCCGCGCGACTGCTCCGGGACGATCGACGCCGACGGCTACTGCGACGAGTGCGGACTCACCCCGCCCGACGCACCGGCCCCGCGCCCGGCGGCGTACAGCTCCACCCTGGAGATCTCCTTCGACCCGGAGACCGGCCTGCCCGTCACCGGCTCCGCCGGGATCCCCTCGGCCCGCACCGGCTCGGCCCGCAGCGCCTCCTCGCGCTCGCTGTCCGGCCGCTCCCGCTCGCACCGCTCGACCCGCACCGGCAGCGGCCGTTCGGTCTCGGTGCGCAGCAGCCGCGGCAGCGTCACCGCCGGCCGCCACCGGCTCGGCGCGGGCCTGGTGACGGTGCCGACCGTCCCGGACGCCGATCCGGCGCAGGCGGTGCTGGAGAACCCGGAGGTGCCGGAGCGCAAGCGGTACTGCTCCAAGTGCGACACCCCGGTGGGCCGGGACCGCAACGGCAAGCCGGGCCGCCCGGACGGCTTCTGCACCAAGTGCGGCACGCCGTACTCCTTCACCCCCAAGCTGCGCCGGGGCGACCTGGTCGGCGGGCAGTACGAGGTGGTGGGCTGCCTGGCGCACGGCGGCCTCGGCTGGATCTACCTGGCGATCGACCGGCGGGTCAACGACAAGTGGGTCGTGCTCAAGGGCCTGCTGGACACCGGGGACGAGGACGCGCTCGCGGTGGCCGTCGCCGAGCGGCGGTTCCTGGCCGAGGTGGACCACCCGAACATCGTGCGCATCATCAACTTCGCCGAGCACCCGGACCTGCGCACCGGCGCCACCGACGGCTACATCGTGATGGAGTACGTCGGCGGCAAGTCCCTCAAGGACATCGCCAACGAGCGTCGCGGGCCGGCGGGCCGGCGCGATCCGCTGCCGGTCGAGCAGGCGATCGCGTACGCGCTGGAGGCACTGCCCGCGCTGGGCTACCTGCACAACCGCGGGCTGATCTACTGCGACTTCAAGATCGACAACGTGATCCAGAGCGGGGACGCGCTCAAGATCATCGACATGGGCGCCGTCCGCCGCTTCGACGACGACGGCCCGATCTACGGCACCATCGGCTACCAGGCCCCGGAGATCGCCGTCGACGGCCCCTCCCCCGCCTCCGACCTCTACACGGTGGCCCGCACCCTCGCCGTCCTCACCTTCGACTTCCAGGGGTACTCCACCACCCACCGGGACACCCTGCCCGGCCCGGAGGCCGTCCCGGTCTTCGCCGCCTACGAGTCCTACTACCGCCTGCTGGTCCGCGCCACCGACCCCGACCCGGCCCGCAGGTTCGGCTCCGCCGAGGAGATGGCCGACCAGCTCACCGGTGTGCTGCGCGAGGTGCTGGCGCTCCAGGACGGCCGGGCCCGGCCCGCTCCCTCCACCCTCTTCGGCCCCGAACTGCGCGTGGTCGACACCGAGTTGGTGGCACCCACCGAGTGGTCCGGCGAACTGCGGCTGGCCGCCGTCGACCCGGCCGCCGCCGCCCTCGCACTGCCCGTCCCCCGGGTCGACCCGGCCGACCCGAACGCCGGCTTCCTGGCCGCCCTGCTGGCCACCGACCCCGCGGAGGCGCTCGCCGCCCTCGACGGCGCGCCCACCGATTCCGTCGAACGCCGGCTGCGGGCCCTGCGCGCGCTGCTCGAACTCGGCCACGGACGGCAGTCCGCCGAGGCGCTGGCCGCGCTGGAGCGGGACCACCCCGAGGACTGGCGGGTCATCTGGTACCGCGGCCTGGCCTCCCTGGTGGCCGCCGCCGACCCGGACGCCGGCGCGGACACCGGGGCCGGCACGGGCGCGGGCGGAAGCGGTCCGGCGGAGCCGCGCGAGCAGGCGCTGCGCGCCGCCGCCGAGGCCTTCGACGCCGTCTACGACGCCTTCCCCGGCGAGGCCGCGCCCAAGCTGGCGCTCGCCGTCTGCGCCGAGCTCCTCGGCGACGGGGGCGACGCGGCCGAGTTCTACCGCCTGGTGTGGAGCACCGACCAGAGCTACCTGAGCGCCGCCTTCGGGCTGGCCCGGGTCCGGCTCGCCGCGGACGACCGGACCGGCGCGGTCGCCGTCCTGGAGTCCGTCCCGGCCACCTCCAGCCAGTACACCGCCGCCCGGATCGCCGCCGTCCGGGCCCGGCTGCGCGAGCGGCCCGCCACCGACCCGCTCGGCGCCGACCTCGGCGCGAGCTCCGAGCAGCTGACCGCGCTGCGCCTGGACGACCGCCGCCGCGAGGAACTCGCCGTCGAGGTGCTCGGCGCGGCGCTCGGCTGGGTGCGCGCCGGATCCCCCGGCACGGGCGGCCCCGACGGGCCGGCCGGGCAGGTCAGCGTGCTGGGACGGCCCGCGGTGGAACGGGAACTGCGGTTCGCCCTGGAGCAGTCCTACCGGGTGCTCGCCCGGTTGGCCGACCGGGCCGAAACAAGGATCGAGATGGTGGAACGGGCCAACCGCGCCCGTCCCAGGACGTGGGTGTAAGAGATGCCGCAGCAGACCGTGTGCCAGAGCTGTGCCGAGCCGATGGACCCGGAGGACGTCTTCTGCGGCTCCTGCGGTGCGAGCCGGGACGGCCGGCCCGCCGCCGGCGCGATGCCGGCCGGCTGGTCCGCCGCCCGGGCCGGCGGTGACGGGGACCACCCGCCGACCCTGCCCAACACGCCGACCGTGCCCGCCCAGGGCGCGCAGAGCACCGCCGCGTGCGTGCACTGCGGGCTCCACCAGGTGACCGCCGACGGCTACTGCGAGGGCTGCGGCGGCGCCCAGCCGCGCCCCCGCGACCACATGGAGAAGGCGCTGGCCGGAGTGGCCGGGGTCAGCGACCGCGGTGTGCGGCACCACCGCAACGAGGACTCCTTCACCGTCGCCGCCACCTCGCTGCCCGGCGGCGAGCCGGTCGTGGTGGCCGTGGTCTGCGACGGCGTCTCCTCCTCCGACCGGCCCGACCAGGCCTCCGAGACCGCGGTCGACGCCGCCTCCGAGTCGCTCCTCAGCTCCCTGGAGTCCGGCGCCGGCGCGGGCGCCGCGATGCACCGGGCGATCGCCGACGCCGCCGACGCGGTGGCCGCCCTCGCCACCGACGGCACCCGGCCGGTCCGGCCCGACGTCAACGCGCCCGCCTGCACCTACGTCAGCGCCATCGCGGCCGGCGGCCGGATCACCATCGGCTGGGTCGGGGACACCCGGGCCTACTGGATCCCCGACGACCGGACCTCGGCCGTGCCGTTCCGGCTCACCCAGGACGACTCCTGGGCCGCCCGGATGGTCGAGGCCGGACTGATGGGCGAGGCCGAGGCGTACGCGGACCCGCGGGCCCACGCCATCACCGGCTGGCTCGGCGCGGACGCCGAGGAGGTCGTGCCGCACGTCGTCGACTTCACCCCGCACTGCCCCGGGGTGCTGCTGGTCTGCACCGACGGGCTGTGGAACTACGCCGAGGCGGCCACCGACCTGGCGTACTACGTCCGGCCGGACGCCCGCACCGAGCCGCTGGCGGCCGCCCAGAGCCTGGTGAAGTTCGCCGTCGCGGCCGGCGGGCACGACAACATCACGGTCGCCGTGCTGCCGATCGACCCGCCCCCGGCGGACGAGGAGGACGCCCGCACCGCCACCGCGCTCGACCTCCCGGTGATCACCGCGTCCGGGGCCCCCGGGGCGGACGAGGAGGAGTACGACCCGACCCTGCCGGACATCCCGGTGATCGGCTCGCCCGCCGCACCGCTGCCCCCGCTCCCCCCGCCGCCGCCCGCGGCCCCGCCCCGCCCGACCGTGCCCCCGGCCCGCTGACCCCACCGGTCCGGACCACCGACCGGAACCGACCGCCGACCGGTCCGGGCCACGCCCGGCCCGGACCGGTCCCACCACCGGCCGGACGCTCCCGGGCCCGCGCCCCGCCGGCGCGCGCCCCGCCGGCGCGGCCGGCGGCCCCGTGGCGTCCGCACCGCACCACCCGCCCCGTACCACCCGCACCGCCCGCCGCCCCGGTGGCGGGCCACCCGGAGCACGGCCGCCACCGAGCACCGCCACCCACCGAGCACAGCCCCCGCACCAACCGACCATCCGACGGGAGCCACCGGCCCATGGCAACACTGGCGAAGCCGAACCTGCCCAGGTTCGACGTGGACATCTTCCAGAACGAGTACCTCGCGGACGGCGCCCGCGAGGTGAACGCCATCATCACCGTCACCGCGACCGGCGGCGGCACCTCCGGCGGCCGGCCGCTCGGCGTCACCGACGCCGCGGCGGGCGGCGGCGACGGGCAGGGCGCCGCCGTGGTGATCCTGGTGGACTGCTCCGGATCGATGGACTACCCGTCGAGCAAGCTGCGCGGTGCCCGCGAGGCGACCGCCGCCGCCATCGACACCGTCCGCGACGGCGTCGCCTTCGCCGTCGTCGCGGGCACCCACGAGGCCAAGGAGATCTTCCCCGGCGACGGCACCCTCGCCGTCGCCTCCGCGGACACCCGCGCCCGCGCCAAGGAGTCGCTGCGCCGGCTCACCGCGGCCGGCGGCACCGCCATGGGCAGCTGGCTGACCAGGGCCGACCAGCTCTTCCTGACGCGCCGCGACATCCCGATCCGGCACGCCATCCTGCTGACCGACGGCAACAACGAGCACGAGACCGCCGCCGAGCTGGAACGCGCGATCGGCCGGGTCACCGGCCACTTCACCGCCGACTGCCGGGGCGTCGGCACCGACTGGAAGGTCGGCGAGCTGCGCAAGATCTCCTCCGCCCTGCTCGGCACCGTCGACATCGTCCCCGAGCCGTCCGGCCTGGCCGAGGACTTCCGCTCGATGATGGCCGGCGCGATGGGCAAGCAGGTCGCCGACGTCGCCCTGCGGATCTGGACGCCCGCCAACGCGGTGGTCAAGTTCGTCAAGCAGGTCGCCCCCGCGCTGGAGGACCTCACCGGCCGCCGGGCCGAGGCCGGGCCGCGGGCCGGCGACTACCCGACCGGCTCGTGGGGCGACGAGAGCCGCGACTACCACGTCTGCGTGGAGGTCCCCGCCTCGGCCGTCGGCAACGAGATGCTCGCCGCCCGGGTGAGTCTGGTCCTGCCGCCGTCCGTCTCCGGGGGGACGCCCGAGGTGCTGTCGCAGGGCCTGGTCAAGGCGGTCTGGACGGACGACCTCGCCTCGTCCACCCGGATCAGCCCGCAGGTCGCCCACTACACCGGCCAGGCGGAGCTCGCCGCGGCCGTCCAGGAGGGCATGGAGGCGCACCGCGCGGGGGACGTCCACCGGGCCACCGCCAGGCTCGGCGCCGCCGTCCGGATCGCCCACGCGACCGGGAACGAGGGCACGTACCGGCTGCTGCAGAAGGTGGTGGACGTGGTGGACCCGAAGGAGGGTACCGTTCGGTTCCGTAAGAACGTGAGCGAGGCCGACTCGATGATCATCGAGACCCGGTCCACCAAGACCGTCCGTGTGAAGAAGTGACCGCCGAGGCACCGTCCGGGCCGCGAACCGGCCGGGCCCGGCCCCGGCCGGGCTGGAATTGAGGGGGGACCTGATGCCGATCTGCCCGAGGGGCCATGAGTCGCAGGCCGAGGACTGGTGCGACTTCTGCGGTTTTCCGATGACACCACCGCAGCCGCAGCCGCAGCACCACGGCGCGCCGCCCGGCGCGCACGGTGCCCCGGGGGCGCACGGCGCACCCGGCGCTCCCGGGGCGCCGTACGGGTCCACGCTCCCCCCGGGCGCGCTGCCGCACCCCGGGGCGGTGCCCCCGCCCGGCGCGGTGCCGCCCCCGCCGCCCGGCCCGCAGGGGTTCCCCGACCTCACCGAGGGCCTGGCGGTCTGCCCGATCTGCCGCAGCCCGCAGACCGGACGGTTCTGCGAGGAGTGCGGTTACGACTACGACCTGTCCGCACCGCAGCGCGCCCCGCAGCCCTTCCCCGCCCACCCCCAGCAGGCCGGGCCCGCGCCGCTGAACATCCCGGCCGCGTACGGCGGGGCTCCGGAGCACCAGGCACCGCCGGCGCCCCCGCAGCCCCCCGCCGCCCCGCCGCTGCCGCCGCAGCCCACCGCGCCGGGCGGCTACGGCTACCCGCAGCCCGCCTACGCACAGCACGCCCCCGCGCCGGAAGGGGCCCCGTCGCCGTACGGGCAGCCCGAGGCCCCGGCCCCCTACGGGCACCCCGAGGCCCCGTCCGCCTACGGACAGCCCGGCGGGTACCAGGGGCACCCCGGCCACCCCGGCCACCCGGAGCCGCTGCCCGACGCGCCGTACCAGCCGCTGCCGCCGCGCGAGGACTCCGGCCCGGTCTACGCCCAGCCCGGCCCGGCCCGGCGCGGGGACGAGTTCGGCACCTCCTTCAACCTGGCCCCGCCGGTGGCCGCGCAGCCGGCCGAGCCGCAGGGACCGCCCGCCGAGCCGGTCCGGACCACCTGGTTCGCGGTGATCGCGGCCGACCGCGACTACTTCACCGCGATGATGACCCGCAGCGGCCCGGAGGCGTCCGGGCTGTTCTTCCCGCCGTACTGCCCCGAGCGGCGGATCCCGCTGACCGGGCGCGGCCAGCTGCGGATCGGCCGGCGCAGCCAGCACCGCGGCACGGTGCCGGAGATCGACCTCTCGGTCGCGCCGGAGGACCCGGGCGCCTCGCACCAGCACGCCCTGCTGGCGGAGCAGCCGGACGGCAGCTGGGTGCTGGTCGACCAGGACTCCACCAACGGCACCACGGTGAACGGCGGCGCCGACCCGGTGTCCCCGCACACCGCGATCCCGCTGAACGACGGCGACCGGATCCACATCGGCGCCTGGACCACCATCACCGTGCACCGCGCCTGACGCACGGGACCCACCGGAAGCGGCGGTGCCGGTGGGTCACCGGAAGCGGCGGTGCCGGTGGGTCACCGGAAGCGGCGGTGCCGGCGTCATCGACACCGTTGTAAAAATGATCATCAAATGATGCTCAGACAACTCCACACGGCGGCCTGCCGCCCCTACGCTCGGTCGCTATGACTGCTGCTATATCCGCCGACGGAATCCGTCAGCGGTACGGGGACGTGCAGGCCGTCGACGGGGTGTCGCTCACCGTCGAGGCCGGCGAATTCTACGGAATCCTGGGGCCCAACGGCGCCGGGAAGACCACCACGCTGGAGATCCTGGAGGGGATCCGCAAGCCCGACGAGGGCCGGATCGAACTGCTCGGCCTGGCACCCTGGCCGCGCAACCCGAAACTGCTGCCGCGCATCGGCGTCCAGTTCCAGGCCTCCGCCTTCTTCAACAAGCTCACGGCGCGGGAGACCATCCGCACCTTCGGCTCCCTCTACGGCGTCGGCCCCAGGCGGGCCGACGCGATGCTGGAGCGGGTCGGCCTGACCGAGTCCGCCGGGGTGATGACCGACAGGATGTCCGGCGGCCAGGCCCAGCGCCTCTCCATCGCCTGCGCGCTGGTGCACGGCCCGGAGCTGGTCTTCCTCGACGAGCCCACCACCGGGCTCGACCCGCAGGCCCGCCGCAACCTCTGGGACCTGCTGCGCGACATCAACGCCGAGGGCCGCACCGTCGTGCTGACCACCCACTACCTCGACGAGGCCGAGGTGCTCTGCGACCGCGTCTCGGTGATGGACCACGGCCGGATCCTGCGCACCGGCGCGCCCGCCGCACTGGTCCGCGAGATCGACGACACCGTCCGGATCAGCGTCGAGTCCGGCCTGCTGGCCCTGGACGCCGCGCGCGAACTGTTCGCCGCCGCCGGGGCGGAGATCACCTCGCTGGAGGACGACGGCGTCTCGCTCTCGCTCTCCACCCGGCTGCCGGCGCCGGTGCTCTCCGTGCTGGCCGAACGGGGCGCCCTGCGCGGCCTGGAGGTCCGCGGCGCCACCCTGGAGGACGTCTTCCTCCAGCTCACCGGACGGGAGTACCGCGCATGACCACCGAGCCCACCGCCACCGGCTCCGTGCCGGGGCAGCGCCCCGCGCCGGACGGCCCGGCCCCGGCCCCCGCCCCGGCCCCCGCCCCCGCGGAGCGCGAGCGGGTCTCCGCCTTCGTCAGCCTCTCCCGGGTGATGCTGGTCGCCTTCCTCCGGGACCGCAGCGCGCTCTTCTTCGTGCTGCTCTTCCCGCTGATGTTCCTGCTGCTCTTCGGGACCCTCCTCAAGGGCGCCTCCAGCCCGCACGCCAAGGTGGAACAGGTCGGCGCCGTCCGGCTGCTGGACTCGGTGCAGGGCGAGGCCCGAACCGGGCTCGAACAGGTGCTGACCATCACCAGGACCGACGACGAGGCCGCCGCGCTGGAGAAGGTCCGCAAGGGCGACCTCGACGCCGTGATCAAGGAGGGGCCGGACGGCCGGGTCGTGGTGCGCTACAGCGCCGCCGACCAGGTCCGGGCCGGCTCCGTCCAGGGCATCGTCAACTCGGTCGTCCAGCAGGCCAACCAGGCGGCCAGCGGCACGCCCCCGACGTTCACCGTGGAGAGCGCCCGGGTGGAGGACGAGTCGCTCAAGCCGATCCAGTTCCTCACCCCCGGCCTGCTCGGCTGGGCGGTCGCCACCGGCGCGGTGTTCAGCGCCTCGCTGACCCTGGTCGGCTGGCGGCAGAAGAAGGTGCTGCGCCGGCTGCGGCTCGCCCCGGTGAGCGCCGGTTCCATCGTGGCCTCCCGGGTCGCCGTCTCGGTGCTGACCGCACTGGCCCAGACCGCGGTCTTCCTGGTCGTGGCGACCACGCCGTTCTTCGGCCTGCGGCTCACCGGCGACTGGTGGCTGGTGATCCCGCTGGTGGTCTGCGCGACCATCGCGTTCATGTCCATCGGACTGCTGGCCGGCTCGATCGCCAGGACGGAGGAGGCGGCCAACGGCCTCTCCCAGATCATCGTGCTGCCGATGTCGTTCCTGTCCGGCTCGTTCTTCCCGACCAACGACATGCCCGCCTGGCTCAGGGCGGTCTCCGAGGCGCTCCCGCTGAAGCACCTGGTCGACTCGGCGCAGTCGGTGCTCTCCCGGGGCGGCGGCGTCATGGACGCGCTGCCGACCATGGGCGCGCTGCTGCTCTTCGCCGCCGTGCTGACCGGCGTCTCCTGGAAGCTGTTCCGCTGGGACGACTGAGCCGCGCCGCCCCGGCCGCCGCGCGGGGTCGTACACCTCCGGTCCTGGTCCCCAGGTCCCGGTGTACGGCCCCGCCGCCGTCTGCGACCATGGTCGGGTGAACGAGATCCGGCGTGGCACGCTCAGCGAGGAGACCTTCTTCGAGCAGGTCGGCGGCGAACCGACCTTCCGGCGGCTGGTCCACCGGTTCTACCAGGGCGTCGCCGGGGACGAGTTGCTCCGGCCGATGTACCCGGAGGAGGACCTCGGTCCGGCCGAGGAGCGGTTCGCGCTCTTCCTCATGCAGTACTGGGGCGGCCCCCGCACGTACAGCGAGCAGCGCGGCCACCCCCGGCTGCGGATGCGGCACGTGCCGTTCAAGGTCGACCGGGCGGCGCACGACGCCTGGCTGAAGCACATGCGGGTCGCCGTCGACGAGCTGGACCTGCCCGAGGACGCCGAGCGCCGGCTCTGGGACTACCTCACCTACGCCGCCGCCTCGATGATCAACACCGAGGGCTGACCGGAGCGTTGCCCGGGGCCCGGGAGACTTCGCCGCCGGGCCCGGAAGCGGCCCGGGGCAAGCCTAGCGAGGGCGGACCGGGCTGAGCCCGAGCCCCGCGCCGGGCGCGGCCGCCGTCCGCAGCGCCACCGACCCGGCCGGGGCGGAGAGCCGCAGCCAGCCCCCGGCCCGGTGCACCCCGAGCGGGGCCCGCGGGTTCAGGAAGCCGATCACCTGGGCCGCGTGGGCGGCCCGCAGCGGCAGCTCGGGCAGCACGGTCACCGGACGCGACCAGATCTCGTCGGCCAGCGCGTCGAGCACCGCGCGGGTCCGGTGGTGCCCCGGGACGGCCTCACTGCGCTCGCGGAACTCCCGCACGGCGTCCGTCACTTCGGCGCGCACCCGGTCGGCCGGCGGGGCACCGACCGGCTGCCAGCCGGTGCGCGGCGGCAGCAGCCCGGCCCAGGCCGGGCCGGTCACCGGGGCGGGCCGCGCGACCGTGCCCGCCGCCTCGTCCAGGCCGTCCAGCAGCTGACCGGCCGAGACCGTCAGGTCCACCGGGGCGTCGAGCCGGGACAGGCCCGCGGTGCGCACCACCAGCACGCCGGAGCCGCCCAGCGGCAGCCGCCCGAACACCGCCAGCACTCCTGGGCCGTCCGGCCGCGGCACGCCCTGCAGCCGGACCACCGCCGCCTTGTCGAAGCGCAGCAGGCGGACCAGGAAGGCGGCCAGGTCGGCGGCCTCCCCGGGCTCGGCGAGGGCGAGGGCGGCAGTGCTGTTCAACGCTTCGGCTCACATCCGGACATCGGGCGGGCGGGCATCGGGCGGGCGGGCAACGGGATCCGGGAGCGTCCGGACCGCGGGCGGAGAAATCACGGCGGACCTCCCCGGGGGCGGCGGTCAGGCCGCGACGGCCGGCTCCCCGTCCATGAAGCGCGCCAGGAACTCCCGCTCCACCTGGCTGATCCGGCGCGGCCGGCCCTCGGCCAGGTCGTAGGGGACGACGACGGTGGACGCCCGGACGTAGACCGTCTCCGTGCCGTCCGCGGCGGTGTCCTTGATCTCGTACGAGACCGTCAACGAGGCCCCGCCGATCCTGGTCACCCAGGTCTCGACGGTGACCGGCTCGGGCCGGTGCACCAGGGGGCGCTTGTAGTCGATCTCGTGGCGGGCCACCACGGAGCCGCCCGCGAACTCCCCCGCGCCGGCCTCGGCGGCCTGGGTGAACATGAAGTCGATCCGGGCCTCCTCCAGGTAGCGCAGGAAGACCACGTTGTTGACGTGCCCGAAGGCGTCCATGTCGGACCAGCGCAGCGGGCAGGCGTAGATGTGGCGTGCCACGGGTTCTCCTCGGCGTCCGGGGCCCGCCGGCGGTGCGTGCCGGTCGGGCCGCGGCCCGGCAGGCCGGCCCCCACGGGGCGGGCGGCCTGCCGGGCCGCTGTGACGGCTGACTGTCAGCCTCGGGTCAGCTTCTTGTAGGTGGCCCGGTGCGGACGGGCGGCGTCGGCGCCCAGCCGCTCGATCTTGTTCTTCTCGTACGACTCGAAGTTGCCCTCGAACCAGAACCACTTGCTGTCGCCCTCGTAGGCGAGGATGTGGGTGGCGACCCGGTCCAGGAACCAGCGGTCGTGGGAGATGACCACGGCGCAGCCGGGGAACTCCAGCAGCGCGTTCTCCAGCGAGGAGAGGGTCTCGACGTCGAGGTCGTTGGTCGGCTCGTCGAGGAGCAGCAGGTTGCCGCCCTGCTTCAGGGTGAGCGCCAGGTTCAGGCGGTTGCGCTCACCGCCGGAGAGCACGCCGGCCGGCTTCTGCTGGTCCGGGCCCTTGAAGCCGAACGCCGAGACATAGGCGCGGGACGGCATCTCGACCTGGCCGACGTTGATCCAGTCCAGACCGTCGGAGACGACCTCCCAGAGGGTCTTCTTCGGGTCGATGTTGGAGCGGGTCTGGTCGACGTAGCTGATCTTGACCGTCTCGCCGACCTTGACCGTGCCGCTGTCCGGGGTCTCCAGGTCCTGGAGCATCTTGAACAGGGTGGTCTTGCCGGCGCCGTTCGGGCCGATGATGCCGACGATGCCGTTGCGCGGCAGGGTGAAGCTGAGGTCGTCGATCAGGATCTTCTCGCCGAAGGCCTTGTTGAGGTTCTCGACCTCGATGACGACGCTGCCCAGACGCGGGCCCGGCGGGATCTGGATCTCCTCGAAGTCCAGCTTCCGCATCTTGTCGGCCTCGGCGGCCATCTCCTCGTAGCGGGCCAGACGCGCCTTGGACTTGGCCTGGCGGCCCTTGGCGTTGGAGCGGACCCACTCCAGCTCTTCCTTGAGCCGCTTGGCGCGCTTGGCGTCCTTCTGGCCCTCGACCTTGAGACGGGACTGCTTGGTCTCCAGGTAGGTGGAGTAGTTGCCCTCGTACGGGTAGGCGCGGCCGCGGTCGAGCTCCAGGATCCACTGGGCGACGTTGTCCAGGAAGTACCGGTCGTGGGTGACGGCGACGACGGTGCCCTTGTACTTCTCCAGGTGCTGCTCCAGCCAGTTCACCGACTCGGCGTCCAGGTGGTTGGTGGGCTCGTCGAGCAGCAGCAGGTCGGGGGCCTCCAGCAGCAGCTTGCAGAGCGCGACGCGGCGCTTCTCGCCACCGGAGAGCTTGGTGACCGGCCAGTCGCCGGGCGGGCAGCCCAGGGCGTCCATGGCCTGTTCGAGCTGGGCGTCCAGGTCCCAGGCCTCGGCGTGGTCGAGCTCCTCCTGGAGCTTGCCCATCTCGTCGAGCAGCGCGTCCGAGTAGTCGGTCGCCATCAGCTCGGCGATCTCGTTGAAGCGGTCGAGCTTGCCCTTGATCTCCTTGACGCCGTCCTGGACGTTCTCCAGGACCGTCTTGGACTCGTCGAGCGGCGGCTCCTGGAGCAGCATGCCGACGGTGAAGCCGGGCGAGAGGAAGGCATCGCCGTTGGAGGGCTGCTCCAGGCCGGCCATCATCTTCAGCACGGTGGACTTACCGGCACCGTTGGGGCCCACGACGCCGATCTTCGCTCCGGGGAGGAAGCTGAGCGTCACGTCGTCAAGGATGACCTTGTCTCCGTGAGCCTTGCGCACCTTGCGCATCGTGTAGATGTATTCCGCCACGTGAGATCGCTCCGGCGTCGTCGGGAGTAATTCGGCTTGCAGCCTTCCATTGTGCCGCACCGGACCACGAGCCCCGAACGGCTCCTCCCCCCGGAACGCGGTGCGGCCCGGCTCCCCGCACGCGTGGTGCGGGGAG